>JAZUNC010000140.1:0-5531 GCA_045603945.1 Acutalibacteraceae bacterium
ATCAGCGAATCTCAAGAGCGTATGGCTGTTGTAGTAGAGCCTAAAGATGTAGACCGCTTTAAGGAGCTTGCAGAGCAGGAAAATCTTGAGGCTACCGTTGTTGCCCGTGTTCAGGCAGAGCCCAGACTTGTTATGAACTGGAACGGCAAGTCAATCGTTAATATCTCTCGCGAGTTCTTAAATTCCAACGGTGCAGAAAAGCACATTAAGGTTTATGCTTCAAAGCCCGAGGCTTATACAAAGGAGATTGGCGACAATTTCATCGACGAATATATGAAGCTTGCCGAAGACCTTAATGTTTGCTCTAAACGCGGACTTTCCGAGCGTTTCGACTCCACCATCGGTGCAGGAACTGTTCTTATGCCCTTCGGCGGAAAATATCAGCAGACTCCCATTCAGGCAATGGTTAACAAGATTTCTGTAGAAAAGGCTCATACCGACACCGTTTCCTTGATGGCTTGGGGATATAACCCTTATATCACCGAAAAGAGTCCGTACCACGGTGCTTATCTCGCAGTTGTTGAATCTGTTTCCAAGCTTATTGCCGCAGGCGCCAAGTTTGAGGATGTATATCTTACCTTCCAAGAGTATTTCGAGCGTCCCAGAAAAGAAGAAATGCGTTGGGGTAAGCCCTTCTCTGCACTTCTCGGTGCCTTTAAGGCTCAGCTCGATTACGGTATTGCCGCTATCGGCGGTAAGGATTCTATGAGCGGTTCTTTCGAGGATATTGACGTTCCTCCCACCCTCGTTTCCTTTGCCGTTACCACCGATGATGTAAAGAATATCATCTCTCCCGAGTTCAAGGCTCCCGACCACAAGGTAGTAATTATTAAGCCCGAGCTTGATGCAAACGGACTTCCCGTAACCGCCAGTGAGCTTGAGGTGTTCAGGACCGTAAATGAGCTTATCGTATCAGGTAAGGCAGTAGCCGCCTACACCCCCACCTACGGCGGTGTGGCAGAGGCTGTTATGAAGATGACCTTCGGTAACCGCATAGGCTTTGCCTTTGCTGACAATCTTTCTATGGAAGATATCTTCGGCTATAACTACGGAGCATTCATCTTAGAGCTTACAGAGGATATTGATGTCGGAACTACCCTCGGTGTTACAATGGCTGAAAATGCCGTTTTCTACAAGGGTCAGTGCATCAAGTCCGAGGATCTTCAAAAGGTCTATGAGGATAAGCTCGAAAAGGTTTATTCCTGCAATATTAAGCAGGGAAGCGGAGAAGAGATTCCTGCCTTCTCTTACAAGGCAGAAAGCCGTGTAGCACCTGCTATAAAGGTAGCTAAACCTAAGGTGTTAATTCCCGTATTCCCGGGTACAAACTGCGAGTTTGATACCGCAAAGGTTATGCGTGATGCAGGAGCAGAGCCTGAAATTTTCGTAATAAACAACCTTACCTCCAAGGGAATCGCAGACTCCGTTTCTGCCTTCGCCGATAAGGTAAGAGAGTCACAGATAATCTTCATCCCGGGCGGTTTCTCGGGCGGAGACGAGCCCGACGGCTCAGGTAAGTTTATTACCGCATTCTTCCGTGCTGGTGCCGTTAAGGAACAGGTGAACGAGCTTCTTAAAAACCGTGACGGTCTTATGTGCGGTATCTGTAACGGATTCCAGGCCATTATTAAGCTCGGTCTTGTGCCCTACGGCGAGATAATCGATACCGTTGCATCCTGCCCCACCCTTACCTTTAACACCATCGGGCGTCACCAATCAAGAATGGTACAGACTCGCATCGCATCTAACAAGTCTCCTTGGCTTGCCGCTACAAATGTAGGCGATGTTTACAATGTTCCGATTTCTCACGGTGAAGGTAAGTTCTTAGCAAGTATGGAGCTTGTTAAAAAGCTTGCTGAAAACGGTCAGATTGCAACCCAGTATGTTGACCTTGAGGGCAACCCCACCTCGGATATTCTCTTTAATCCCAACGACTCCGTTTGTGCTATCGAGGGTATAACCTCTCCCGACGGACGAGTGTTCGGCAAAATGGGTCACTCCGAGCGTACAGGTGCAGGACTTTATAAGAATGTCGCAGGCAACTACGATATGAAAATGTTCGAATCTGCGGTTAAATACTTTAAATAACAACAAAAAATCTCCCTCATCGAGGGAGATTTTTTTGTAATGATGTTGTAAACTTTGTGTGACGGAAAACAATAAATAAAACCTGTCATATAATTTCTTTGCGCTTCATACACTTTCATAGAACGAAACTGAAAAGAGGCAAGAATATGGCAGACAGTAATATTTATAAAGATATAGAAGCACGCACAGGCGGTGATATTTATATTGGTGTCGTCGGGCCTGTCCGCACGGGAAAGTCCACATTCATCAAGAAATTTATGGATGTTTTGGTGCTTCCCCATATTAAGGAGCAGTATATTAAGGAGAGGGCAACCGACGAGCTGCCTCAATCCTCATCGGGCAGAACAATTATGACGACCGAGCCGAAATTTATTCCTGAAAACGCAGTAAACATCACTCTTGATGACAGTGCTCACCTTAATGTAAGGCTGATTGACTGTGTAGGATACATAGTGCCGTCCTCTCTCGGATATATTGAAGAGGATAATCCCAGAATGGTTATGACCCCATGGTACAATGAAGCTGTACCCTTTAATATGGCGGCAGAAATAGGCACAAAAAAGGTTATAAATGAGCATTCCTCTATAGGTCTTGTAATTACTACCGACGGCTCAATCGGAGATATTCCAAGAGCAGAGTATGCCGAAGCAGAAAAACGTGTAATTGATGAGCTTAAAGCCATTAATAAGCCGTTTATCGTGCTTCTTAACTGCAAAAACCCAAAATCCGAGCAGTCTTGCGAGCTTGCTAACCGTCTTTCAAGGGAATATATGGTGCCTGTAATGCCCGTAAACTGTCTTGAGCTTGATGAAAACGATATAAAATCCATACTTAAAAAGATACTCTATCAGTTCCCTGTAAAAGAGGTATGTATAGAGCTTCCAAGCTGGATAAATGCCCTACCGCTCGATCATTGGTTGCGTCAGAGTCTTAACGATACCGTCAAGACCGCATTTGAGGGAATATCTAAAATAAAAGATCTGTTTGTCCTTGAAAATGCACTTAAGGATAATAAAAACGCCGAAAGTGTAAAAATGGAGTGTGTCAACCTTGGCACAGGTACGGCAGAGTATTCCATAACGGTTGAACGTGAGCTTTTCTATTCGGTTATTACCGAGAATATCGATTTGGATATTCATAATGACCGCGACCTTATGGATACCTTAAAGGAGCTTGCCGTAATGAAAGCAGAGTATATGCGTGTCAAGAACGCTCTTGACGAGGTTGAAGCTACAGGCTATGGCATAGTAATGCCTACCACCGAGGAGCTTTCCTTAGAGGAGCCTGAAATAATGCGTCAAGGCGGTAGATACGGCGTAAGACTTCGCGCATCGGCACCCTCTATCCATATGATGAAGGCTAATATTACCACCGAGGTAAGCCCCATTGTGGGAAGCGAGAAGCAGAGCGAGGACCTTATCAAATACCTGCTAAGTGAGTTTGAGGACGATCCAACCAAGATTTGGAGTTCCAACATATTCGGAAAAT
This sequence comes from Acutalibacteraceae bacterium, assembly GCA_045603945.1. Lineage (GTDB taxonomy): Bacteria > Bacillota > Clostridia > Oscillospirales > Acutalibacteraceae > SFWF01. Next base: position 3,577 of record JAZUNC010000140.1, read on the forward strand.
CACTTCACGAGCTTGTTAACGAGGGACTAAACACCAAGCTTTCTCGTATGCCTGGGGACGCCCGTATGCGAATTCAGGAAACTGTAGAAAGGGTAATCAACGAGGGCTGTAACGGTCTTGTATGTATAATTATATAGATTTATGACGGGTTAATACCCGTCATTTTCTTTATTTCCAAATATGCGCAGGTTGACATAATGCCGACAAAATGTTATAATATTTTTATAATAAATTACATAAAGGATGTAGTTATGAAACTATTACGTAAAACTATTTCAGTGTTGCTTTGCATAGTGATTTTGGCTACCGGAATGGGAATATCAGGCGCACTCAGTGCGTTTGCCGCAAGTCCCACCCACAAGGGAACTGTTAAAGATGTTACACCATATCTTAGTGTTCGCAGTTCGGCTAAAATCGCATCTAATAATTACATAGGAAAACTATATTCAGGTGACACCGTATATATTTACGGCAATGCTGTAAGCGGCTCAAATATGAACTGGTACAAAATATCTTATGAAGACGGTTTTGGGTATGTCAGCGCAGATTATATTATAAATGTTACAAAAATTCAGAGTTATAACACTGCCGACTTTGAAGCCCATCTTACATCTCAGGGCTTTCCCGAAAGTTATAAGGTTTTGCTTAGACAACTTCATAAAATTCATCCCGATTGGGTGTTTTTGGCCGACCATACCACAATGACCTGGAAAGAGGCTGTCAAAGGGGAAAGCAAATTGGGGCTTAACTTGGTACAGCATAATGTCGGCATAATACCGGACTCTTGGAAGTCGATGCAAAAAGGCGCCTATACCTGGGGTTCCGCAAACCCCAACTATGTGTCTTTTGATACAGGCTATTGGGTTGCAGCCGAGCAGGATGTATTAGAATATTATCTGGAACCTCGGAACTTCTTAAACGAAGATTATATTTTTATGTTTCTTGACCAGTCATATAACCCCGAGGTTCAAAACATAGAAAAACTCAATAAAATGCTTCAGGGAACATTCCTTGCAAAGGATTTCCCCGAAAGCACCTACGATTCCTATGCCGACTTAATTATGGAGGCAGGTAGAATTGCAGGGGTAAGCCCTTATGTTCTTGCTGCTTCAATTTTAGTAGAGCAGGGAACGGGGGGGAACAGCGGAAGCATATCCGGAAAGGTTTCGGGCTATACCGGATATTATAACTTCTTTAATATCGGTGCGTATGAGCACAGTGGAAAATCTGCCATAATTAACGGACTTATTTATGCTAAGGGAAGCAGCGGTAATTATTCATATGGCCGTCCCTGGAACACCCGTGCAAAGTCTATAATCGGGGGTGCTAAATGGTATGCCGAAAGATATGTGAACAAAGGACAGAACACATTATATTACAAAAAGTTTAATGTTATAAAACCCGATGCAAACGGTGACTATTATACAAACCAGTATATGACCAATGTTCAGGCGGCTTTTACCGAGACGGCAAAGCTTACTAAGGCCTATTCTGGAACAGAAGCTCCCCTTATTTTCCATATACCGGTTTATAAGGATATGCCTGCTAAAAACACTACAGCATTACCTACCTCTAAAGGCGCAAACAACTATTATATTACCAGCCTCTCGGTTAACGGCAAAAAGATAGCAAACTTTAATATGTTTGAGAACCATTATGAGTTAACCGTTGAAAACACCGTCGCATCTATAAATGTTCAGGCCACCCTGCCTGCAGGCGCAAGTGTAACAGGAGCGGGTAAAATTCCTCTCCATCACGGCAAAAACACCATAAAACTCACCGTTACTGCGGCCTCGGGTAAAACTGCCCAATACACACTGGAGGTGTTAAGAAAAGGAGCGGTTATTGCCCCCACCAATTATACAGGTTTGTATCAGCAGGACGGTACTTGGTATTATGTTAAAAATGGTCAGGTAGACTATACCTATAATTCTTTGTGCAAACGAGGAACAATA
>JAZUNC010000141.1:0-9827 GCA_045603945.1 Acutalibacteraceae bacterium
CCCACTTTGTATGTCCTGTCCTAAAACCTCGGCTGGGTTGCTTCGGTGAAGTTTTGACTGCGGACATTTCCACTGCCTTGTCCGAAAGCGGTGCAAAGGTGGTTGTGATAACCTCTCCTACTTATGAGGGTATTCTGTCCGACGTTAAAACCATTGCACAGGTTGTACATAAGCACAAGGGTATTTTAATAGTAGATTCTGCCCACGGAGCACATTTAGGACTTAACAAGTATTTCCCCGAAAGTGCCAGAGCATTAGGTGCGGACATTGTTATAGAGAGTGCCCACAAGACCCTGCCCTGCCTTACAGGTGCGGCTATGCTTCATCTCTGCTCCCATAGGGTAAGCTATGGGGAAATTCAAAATCAGCTTGGTCTGTTTGAAACCAGCAGTCCCCCCTACCCTATAATTTGCTCTATCGACCGTGCGGTATCAAGAATTTCAGCCGAAGACCTTTTTATCCCTTACACAAAGCGGCTGGACAGGCTGTATTCTGCCGTAAAAGAGCTTAAACATTTTTCCCTATTCGAAAGTGCGGAATTTGACCGAGGCAAGCTGGTAATATTTTGCGGTGATTCCGACATAAACGGTTTTGAGCTTAAAAAGCTTCTTTTGGAAAGGTACAGCATAGAGCTTGAAATGGCTATGCCTCAGTATGCCCTTGCAATGACCTCTATAGCAGATACCGACGAGGGCTTTGACCTACTGTTTACCGCCCTTAGGGAAATTGACAAGGAGCTTTCTCCCTGCAAAAATACCGCTCTTCTCCTTCCGCCAAAGACCGAAAAGGTTTTGGGTCTATCGGCTTCGGGCGAAGAGATGCGGCTTGCATCTGCTGAATGTATTGGTAAAATTTCGGCAGAATTTGTTTATGCATACCCACCAGGAAGCCCCATAATTGCCCCGGGGGAAAGATTTTCGGATGAAATCCTTGAATATCTTTGCTATTTGTCCGCAAGCGGTGCACAAATCTATTCATCAAGGGGACTCTACCCTGATTTTCTCTCGGTTTTAGTAGAAAAAGATTGAACAAAACGAGATTTTATAGTAAAATTACTTTAATATGTTAAAATTATAGGAGGATACTAAAATGTATGAGAATTTAATGAATTCTATTGATTTTGTCGCTCAGTATGACCCCGATGTAGCCGAGGCTATGGAGCTTGAGCACAAGCGTCAGCAGAACAACATTGAGCTTATTGCCAGCGAGAACTTTGTTTCCCCTGCTGTAATGGCTGCTATGGGCTCTATTCTTACAAATAAATATGGCGAGGATCTCCCTGGAAAGCGTTACTACGGCGGTTGCGTTAACGTGGATATTGTTGAAAATATTGCAAGAGATCGTGCTTGTAAGCTCTTCGGTGCAGACCACGCCAACGTTCAGCCCCACTCGGGTGCACAGGCTAATATGGCGGCTTATTCTGCCGTTATTGAGCACGGCGACACGGTAATGGGTATGAATCTTGCCCACGGCGGACATCTTACCCACGGCTCACCTGTAAATGCTTCGGGTAAAAACTATAACTTCGTTCCCTACGGTGTTGGCGACGACGGATATATCGACTATGACGAGATGAGAAAAATCGCCAAAGAGTGCAAGCCTAAGCTTATCGTTGCAGGTGCATCCGCATACTGCCGAGAGATTAAATTTGACGTAATTGCCGACATTGCAAAAGAGGTTGGTGCCCTCTTTATGGTAGATATGGCACACATCGCAGGTCTTGTTGCCGCAGGACTTCATATGAGCCCCGTACCCTATGCCGACATCGTCACCACCACCACCCACAAGACCCTAAGAGGTCCCAGAGGCGGTCTAATACTGTGCAAGGAAGATCTTGCAAAGGCTATCGACAAGGCAGTATTCCCAGGAAATCAGGGCGGTCCCCTTATGCACGTTATCGCCGCAAAGGCTGTCTGCTTTGGTGAGGCATTAAAGCCCGAATTCAAAGAGTATCAGCAACGTATTATCGACAACGCAAAGGCTCTGGCTGACGGTCTTACAAAGCGTGGTATTAAGCTTGTGTCAGGCGGCACCGACAATCACCTTATGCTTGTTGACCTTATCGGTACCGATGTTACAGGTAAAGAGCTTGAGCACCGACTTGATGAGGTAAATATCACCGCAAACAAGAACGCTATTCCTAACGACCCTCAATCTCCTTTCATTACCTCGGGTATTCGTATCGGTACACCTGCCGCTACTACAAGAGGTCTTGGTGTAGAGGATTTCGATAAAATTGCCGAATTCATTTCCCTTGCAATCAAGGATTTCGAGGCAAACAAGGATTATATCAAAAACGGTGTAGCCGAAATCTGCAAAAAATACCCGCTTTACTAAATGATGCAGGGCTTCGCCCTATGATGATATGATGCTCGGCCTTGCCGAATGATGGTTGTGCTCCGCACAAATTTTGATGTCTGCGACGCATTTTTATAAGTGCCAAAGGCACACCTAAATTTTGCCGTAAGGCAAACCTTCATTGCCCGAAGGGCACCATCATAACGCAGTTACATCATTTGCGTAGCAACCATCATCACCGGAGGTGACAAAATGAGCAAACCACTTGCCGACCGAGTTCGACCCAATAATTTAGACGAGGTTGCAGGTCAACAACACCTTTTAGCCGAAGGCAAGGTGCTCCGCCGCATAATAGAGTCGGGGGAAATTCCAAATTTAATATTCTACGGTCCCTCTGGCGTGGGCAAAACTACCGTTGCAAGGATAATTGCGGCAAGATGCGGTAAAAAGCTCTACTGTCTTAATGCCACCACCGCCTCCACCTCTGACATAAAGGCTATTATCGGTGACCTCGGCGGAATTGACACCGCAGGTGGAGTTCTTCTGTATCTGGATGAAATACAGTCCTTTAATAAAAAACAGCAACAGATACTGCTTGAATATATCGAAACAGGGGACATTACCCTTATCGCCTCCACCACCGAAAACCCGTTTTTCTATGTGTATAACGCAATTCTCAGCCGAAGCACGGTTTTCGAGTTTAAAGAGCTTTCTCCCGAGGACATTGTCCCACCGATAAAGCGTGCGGCAGAGTTTCTCGCCGAAGAAAAAAGTATTTCTGTAGAGCTTCCCGACAATGTTGCACGAAAAATAGCTCGCTCTGCTTCGGGAGATGTCCGTCGTGCACTTAACACCTTAGAGCTTTGCGTGCTGACAAGCCTTAAGGACGGGGTTGCCATAGTAGACAACGATATTTGCGAACAGCTTTTATCCCACAGTGCGGTACGATATGACCGCGAGGGTGACGAGCATTACGATATTTTATCGGCTTATCAAAAATCTATGCGTGGAAGTGACCCCGATGCCGCCGTTTACTATCTTGCAAGGCTTCTCGCGGCAGGAGATCTGCCCTCTGCCTGCAGACGGCTTATGGTTTGTGCCTGTGAGGATGTAGGCCTTGCCTATCCACAGATAATTCCTATCGTTAAATCGGCGGTGGATATTGCAAATGCGGTGGGACTGCCCGAGGCGGCTATTCCCTTAGCCGATGCGGTGGTGCTGGTTGCAATTTCGCCTAAAAGCAACACCGCCCACGATGCGGTATTTGCCGCAATGGACCTTATAAACAAAGGAAAGGGCGGCAGTGTTCCCCGTCATCTTCAAAACAAGCATTTTGACGGAGCAGACAATAACACACCAGGGCAGTTTTATAAATATCCCCACGAATATGAAAACCGTTGGGTGGCTCAGCAATACCTGCCCGACGATATAAAAAATGTAAAATTTTATACCCCTGGGGACAACAAAACCGAGCAGAAATTTAAAGAATATTGGGATATGATAAAAAAGAGGAAGTAACAAATGTTACTTCCTCTTTTATCGTATTTCTACTTATCCTCTGTAAATGTCAAAACATCCTGTACATTGCATTTTAATATTGAACACAAATCATTTAAAGTTACAGTACTAATGGGTTTGTTATGCTTTAATCTGTCAAGCAAACCGCGACTTATACTATACTGATGAATTAGTTTATAGGTGGACAACCCCTTTTCTTTAAGGGTTTGATAAAACGGTTCATAGGAAATCATAAACTCACCTCAAAGAAAATTTTAATATATGCTCTTGTTGTTGACAATTACCTATATATAGGGCACAACGTCTCCGCATAAATTGCTCCTGATGCGACTCAAACGAAAGGAACCCTCTTTTAAAGAGGGTTCCTTTCTACTATAGCGACAAGGACGGTAATATCGTCCTGATGGTCGTCGGTGCGACGGCGTTTTGCCGCGTGGGCTAAATGCTCGGCAAGCTGTTGAGCGTTTTTATCTCTCCAGCCCTCAAGCTCGGCACATATCCAATCGGTGCCCTCGGTAGTTACTCCGTCCGACATCATAACAATAATATCTCCGCTTCTGAGCTTTACCGTCGCCTTATCAAAGCCCACCTCACGAAGAATTCCTGCAGGAAGAGAGGTGCTTTGTGCCACTCCGCATTTGCCGCTTCGTCTTACTATTGTGGGGGCGGCACCTGCCTTTAACATATCGGTTCTGCCCGAAAAGAGGTCTATACAAGCTATATCCACCGTTGCAAGAGATTCATCTGTGGACTTAAACAGCATTGCCGAATTTAAAATACTGAGTGAGCAATCATACCCAAAGCCTGCCTTTAACAGTCTTGTCATAAGCCCTGATGCCATAGCCCCATCAACGGCGGCTCTGCCTCCACAGCCCATACCGTCGGAAAGTATCATAAAGGCACGTCCCTTGCCGTCAGAAAAGGTGCTATAGGCATCTCCGCTGATACCAGACGGTGAGCAAGCAAGCTGATATATTCCTGTATCAATAGAAATATTTGCTTTTTCGGTAAGAGTGATATAAACCTTGCCTGAAATTTCGGCAACCGTAGGCGGCTCGAAATCTCGGTCACAGCAGACCTCAACCTGACGAAGTAGCTTCATTCGATTATATTTAGTTCCCTTAACGCTTCGTGCGATTATTTCCACCGTCATTCTGCCGTATTTATCTATACGACAGCCGCATTCATCTGCGTGTATCTCAATATTTTTAAGTGCCTGTGCTATTTTTGCCGCCGTTCGATCGTCAAATGCCTCGTCACGCTCAAGCTCTGCCGACAGGTCGTAAAGCATATTTGATATACCGCTGAACTGCTCTGACACCACACTTCGTACATCGGCTATGCGGCTCTCTGCCGCCATTCGTGATGCATAATCGCTGTAGTGGGTAAAAACAGCCTGTCCCACCTTGGCAGGTCGCAGACATCTTCCCCTGAATTCCTCAGGAGCACCCTCCTCTACCGCTTCGCCTGACTCTCTGACGGTTTTTATCATTTCCAAAACGGCAGAAACGGTATCTGCCTTTTTAGCCTCCCAACAATGTATGCAAAGGGAACAGCCTGAGCAGGCATCCTTCTCTATTCCCCGAAGCACTCCGTCAAAATCGGGTGAATTTATTCGTGAAAGCTCCTTTGCCACGGTATCCACCGTCTGACTGACATCCGAAAGTGCCCCTGCGGCAAAGTTGAGTCGCATTGTAACTGCCTTTTTCATTCCATTTTCAGTAACCGTTTTAGCAGGCGGTGAGAATATCTTACCTGCCTTCATAGCTATCGACTTTGGGATTACTAAAAACAGAGCGCAACCAAAAAGAGTTTCGATAAGTAGCTCTACCGTTTCGGTCAGATTTTCGCCCACGGCACTGCCCAAAATCGCCGATAACACCATTATTGCCACCTGAGCATACTTGCCAAGGGAGGCAAACATTCCCGATGTAAGTCCCGAAAGAGTAAGGGCAAGGGACGGCCCTAAGCCTCCCCCCGATATTGCTACAGAAAATCCCGTAGCAATACCGCATACTGTCCCTGCGGTTGTTTGTCCGAAACGGGAAACTAACAGTATAAAGGTTACAGAAAGTATTTTTCCTACCGATATGCCCCCAGGTGTAAAGGACATTGTGCCTGTAAGCAGCATATTGACCGTCATAAGCAGACAGGCAAGCTCTTCTCCCCTGACGCCTTTAAGCAAAGCAGGATAAGCCTTAAAGGTTTTCGAGAAAAAGTATGCCCCCGCTAAGGCAAGCACCGCCTCCGACACGGCAAAAATCGATCCTCTTGCATCTCCTACCGAACTTACAAGCCCTGTTGCACAGGTTACAATTCCTGCCGACAGGGCGGCAACCCACGGACGGGCTGCATATTTCGTCATTGCACCCAGCAGAGCCTTAATTGCCACTATTGCAAACAGTGCCGCAAGATAGCGGAAGGCTCCCCCACCTGTAGCAGGTGATATGTACCCGAAAAAGCAACCAAAGGCACTAAGGGCAAGAAAATCGGTAGGTATTGCTGCAACATAAGCCAGTCCAAAAGGCAAAATGCTTTGGAAACCCGTTCCGCGGGCAAGTAAAAAGCCAGCCGCCGCCGCCAAAGCTTGTCTTCCCACCTCTTTAAGTATATCCTTTACCCCTATTTCCCCTATTCTCTGCCGTTCCCTTATAACATCCTTCATTTTACAGCTCCTTGTCGCACAAAGCAGATTTTTTCAGTTTCAAATTTATTATAATATGCTTCCTGCCCCTTTTCTGTCATAATCGGTTGTCGAAGAAAATAAGGTTTAAAGATAAAAACAGAGAAGCTTTAGGCTTCTCTGCTTTGTTTGTATAATAATTTTAAAGCTATGGGGGTTATAATTGACGAAATAATTATTAGTGCGATAACTGCTATAAAGAACTCCGAACCGAGCACTCCTGCTTCAGCACCCTTTGTAGCAACAATAAGTGCCACCTCGCCTCTCGCCATCATTCCTGCTCCTATTCTGAGGGCATCCTTGTTCCCGAATTTTGAAAGTCTTCCTGCAAGGTAGCATCCCCCAAGCTTGCAAAGCATTGCAACTATGGCAAAGCAGATAGCAAAGGTTATAAGTAAGGGGGTGATGTTTGCAAACTCGATAGTTACCTTTATACCGATGCTTGCAAAAAACACAGGGGTAAATATCATATAAGAGCTGATGTCCAGCTTTCTTGTAGTATCGTCGCTTGCACTTTTAACCGTACGGATTATTACACCTGCAACAAAAGCACCTGTAATATCTGCAATACCGAATATCGCTTCTGCCGCCCATGAAAAGAGCAGACAGGTGACAAGGCTGAATATAGGCACTCTTCTTGTGTGAGGACGGTATTTCTCAAGCCAATAAAACAACTTGTGAAGAATAATTCCTGCAACCCCCGAACAGACGAAGAAAAGCACTGTGCGAAGAATTACCATAAGAGCCTCTCCGCTGCCGTTTCCGCCCGAGTTTTTAAGTCCCGAAACAAAGGCAAGGAGAATAATTCCTATGACATCATCGATAATGGCCGCACTGAGTATTATGGTTCCCACCTTGGTCTTCAGCTTGCCAAGCTCGCGTAGCACCTCTACGGTAATTCCTACCGAGGTTGCCGTCATAATTACGCCCATAAACACTGCAGTCCAAAAGCCTTCCGAGCCTACTGCGGCAAAGCCGTAAAAACAGGAATACAGCAAAAAACCGCCGATAAGAGGAATAAGCACACCCATAGCGGCAACAAAAAGGGCGGTAACCCCTGTGGATTTTATCTCCTTAAGGTCGGTTTCAAGTCCTGCCGAGAACATAAGCATTAAAACGCCTATCTCCGCCATAAAGACAAGGGGCTGACTGCTTTCAACAATGCCTAATAGGTTTCCTCCCACAAGCAGACCTGCCACTATCTGTCCAACCACCTGCGGTACCTTTATATGCCGCATTAAAATAGATAACACCTTGCAGGTAAAAAGAATTATCGCAAGGTCGAAAATCAGACCGTAATCCATAAAATCTCCTCTTTTCCACTTATATTCTACTACTTTATTTCAAAAATTCAAGAAAAAATATCTATAGACAGTAAAAACTTATATTGCAAAAAATCGGGCGACCATTGGTCGCCCCTACTGTCTATTTTTTCTTTTGTTGTTTAAGCCATATTTTCATAACAAGGCGGTGGGGTAAAAGCTTGGTAAGTAGTACCTGTGCCCTTATCATTGGTCCACAGACCGACACATCCTTGCCCTTTTTCATATCCTTAATAGCACGGGTCACCACCTGCTCTGAGGTAAAGAACTGATTATAATAGGTTATAACTCCCTCGTCCACCACAGCACGGTCAAAAAACTCGGTTTTAACCCAACCAGGACATACCGCCATCATTTTAATACCCGTATGGCGAAGCTCGGCATTTATAGCCCTTGTAAAGCTTAAGACATAGGACTTTGTGGCGCCGTACACCCCAATATACGGCACAGGCTGAAAGGAGGAAAGAGAGCCCATCTGATAGACTCTGCTTCCCCTTTTAAGATATGGCAAAGTAACATATGTCATTGCTGTCAGTGCCTTAGCGTTAAGGTCTATCATACCAAGCTGTTCTTCCAGAGTAAGCCTTTCAAAGGCATCAAACTTTCCGTAACCCCCTGCATTTACAAGAACCGCAACCTCGGGATTCACGCTTTCAAGCATTTCCTTGTACTCATTTATACTATCCTGTTTTGTAAGGTCTAAGGCTATTGGACGAATATTCTCCCCTATCTCGGCTTTAAGCTCCTCAAGACGGTCGAGACGACGGGCAATTACCCAAATCTCGTCAAACTTTTCCTCTGAGGAAAGCTGACGAACAAATTCCCTGCCCATTCCGCTGGAGGCACCTGTAATAACTGCGATTTTCATAAATTTCTCCTCAATAGTTTACATATGAAAACGGCGGGAGCAAGCCCCCGCCCTACTATTTAATTTTATCCGCCGAGATAGGCTTTTTTAACCTCATCACTGGCGGCAAGCTCTGCACCTGTGCCTGTAAGCACGATGCTTCCTGTTTCCAAGACATAGGCACGGTCAGAAATAGCGAGGGATTTTCCTGCGTTCTGCTCAACCAGCAGAATGGTAGTTCCATCCTTATTGATGTCCTTGATTATTTCAAAGACCTGATCTACAAGGAGGGGGGAAAGACCCATAGAGGGCTCGTCAAGCATTAAAAGCTTGGGGTGAGACATTAAAGCACGTCCCATAGCAAGCATCTGCTGTTCTCCGCCCGAAAGGGTTCCTGCTATCTGATTTTTGCGTTCTGCAAGACGGGGAAAACGGGTATAAATTTTTTCGATGTCCTCTTTAAAGTTTACATCCTTTCCCTGTGAATATGCACCCATCATAAGATTTTCGTACACGGTAAGCTCCTGAAAAACTCGACGTCCTTCAGGAACCTGTGACATACCTAAATGAACAATTTTGTGACAGGGCATTTTTGTAATATCGTGTCCGTCATAAATAACCGAACCGCCTCGGGAGGGAATAAGACCTATTACCGACTGCATCGTTGTGGTCTTTCCTGCACCGTTTGCTCCGATAAGGGTAACGATTTCACCCTCGTTTACCTCGAAGCTGATACCTTTAAGCGCCTTGATAACGCCATAGTAAACTTCTAAATCTTTAACTTCAAGCAAAGCCATCGCGTTATCCTCCTATATAAGCTTTTACAACCTCGGGGTCATTAAGAGCGACCTCGGGAGCACCCTGTGCTAAAACAGTACCGAAGTTTAAAACGGTAATTTCATCACACAGGCCTGAAACGAACTTCATATCGTGCTCGATAAGAAGAATTGTAACATTATATTCGTCACGGATATGACGGACAATGTCCATAAGCTCTGCTGTTTCGTTAGGATTCATACCTGCTGCAGGCTCGTCAAGGCAAAGAAGCTTCGGATTGGTTGCAAGTGCTCTGGCAATCTCCAGCTTTCTTTGCTTACCGTAGGGTAGGTTGCAGGAAAGATTGTTTCTCTCCTCCTCAAGTCCTACTATGCGAAGTATC
>JAZUNC010000142.1:0-2804 GCA_045603945.1 Acutalibacteraceae bacterium
CATCAAAATAATCGGCACCGCCGACTTCGTTTAGATGATGTGATATAGAAGCATGCGAAGAGCCCGATGCGATTGCCGTTTTGATGCTATTGCCTTTTAAGAATTTGAGCAATTCTTCTCCCCCGTCTTTATATCTTACAACCAAATTATCTAATATAAATTTACGAGTATCTGCTTTAAATTCATCAAGCTTAATATTGGGAAAATTATCGGTTAGATATTTCGACCAGCCTCTTTCATTCTGTCCGCAAACCATTGGAATATGTTTGCCCAAACCGACTATCCCCTGTTTTACACCTGCCCATTCCCAAGCAGGGGTGCAAATTTTTTGAGTGTCGAGCAGGGTGCCGTCCATATCAAAAATAACACTGAACATTTTATCATCTCCGTTGAGATTGTAGCACAAAGGAATCGTCATTTCAACATAAAAAGCTGTCTCAAGGAATTTTGAGACAGCTTTTTACAATTTATTATTACAGTAACGAGAATGCAACTACTGCAGCTGCAAAAACGATAGAAACCATTGAAAGCAGCTTGATGAGAATGTTAATTGCAGGTCCTGATGTATCCTTGAAGGGATCTCCCACAGTATCACCTACGACAGCAGCTTTATGGTTCTCTGAGCCTTTACCACCGTGAACTCCGCTTTCTATGTATTTCTTCGCATTATCCCATGCACCGCCCGAGTTTGACATAAATACGGCCATTAAGAAGCCCGATGCGGTAGCTCCTGCCAGCATACCCACAACACCTGTACATCCAAGCACCATTCCAACAACAATCGGTACAACAACTGCAACGATAGTGGGTAAAACCATTTCCTTAAGGCTTGCCTTTGTACAAAGGTCTACACAGCTTGCATAATCAGCCTCGGCTTCGCCCTCCATAAGACCCTTGATTTCCTTAAACTGACGGCGTACTTCTTTAACAACGCTCTGAGCGGCACGTCCAACGGAATTCATAGTAAGGGCTGCAAAAACAAAGGGTAAGCAAGCACCGATAAATAAGCCGACCAAAACAGTAGGATTCGTTATGCTGAGGTTAGCAATTTTTTCTGCACCGCCCTCAATAGAATTAACCTTATCAATATAAGATGCCATAAGTGCAAGTGCAGTAAGTGCCGCAGAGCCTATTGCAAAGCCCTTCCCTGTAGCTGCGGTGGTGTTTCCGAGAGAGTCAAGAGCATCTGTTCTTTCTCTTACCTCTTTGGGAAGACCTGCCATTTCAGCTATGCCGCCTGCATTATCTGCAACAGGACCGTAAGCATCGGTAGCAAGTGTAATACCCAGTGTAGAGAGCATACCTACGGCAGCAAGAGCAATGCCGTAAAGTCCCATAGATGCACTTTCTGCACCGCCCGAAACAAAGTAAGCAACTAATACACATACTGCAACTATTACAATCGGCAAAAGGGTGGAAAGCATTCCGACAGAAAGTCCGCTGATAATAATTGTAGCTGTTCCTGTTTCAGAGGTTGCGGCAAGATTTTTGGTTGGTTTATAGCTGTCTGATGTGAAATACTCGGTAGACTGACCGATAAGCACGCCTGCTATAAGGCCTGAAAGAATAGCAAAATATACCGTCCAATTATCTTTTCCCAACACAAAATAAACCATTGGCAGAGAAACAATAGCTATTACAATAGCAGAAAAGTTTGTTCCGCGAGAAAGTGCACCTAAAAGCTGCTTTTGGGTTGCACCCTCTTTGGTTCTTACAAGAAAGGTTCCGAAAATTGAGCAGAGAACACCTACAGCGGCAAGCAACATAGGAAGCGCCATTGCCTCCATCTTGTGAAATGCTGCCACACCAAGTGCACTTGCGGAAATTATTGAGCCTACATAGGACTCGTAAAGATCTGCTCCCATTCCTGCGACATCGCCAACATTATCGCCAACATTATCTGCAATAACAGCAGGATTTCGCGGGTCGTCTTCGGGTATTCCTACTTCGACCTTACCTACAAGATCTGCTCCCACATCGGCAGCTTTAGTAAATACACCGCCGCCAACTCTTGCAAACAGAGCCATTGAAGAAGCACCCATACCAAAGGTCAGCATTGCACTTGTAATTGCCTCGTTATCGAGGTGGAACACAAATTTAAGCAGGAAGAACCATACTGAAATATCTAAAAGTCCCAGTCCTACAACAGTAAAGCCCATAACGCTTCCTGCTGAAAAGGCAACTCTCAGTCCGCGATTAAGTCCTTCACGGCAGGCATTTGCTGTTCTGGAATTAGACGAGGTAGCTATTTTCATTCCAACAAAGCCCGAAAGTGCCGAGAAAAATCCGCCTGTTATAAAAGCAAAGGGCACGTATGGGGTAAGAAGACCTGCAAAAGCCATTGCACCGAGGATTACAAACATCACAGCGAAAAAGATTACTACAATCTTGTACTGGCGTTTGAGGTAGGCATTTGCACCCTTTCTTATGGATGAAGAAATCTTCTTCATCAGGTCGTTTCCTTCCGAAAAGCCCATAACTTTTCGTGCGGTGAAGAATGCAAACACAAGAGCAAGCACCGATGCCGCAAAGGTTAAGATAACTAACATCTTATCCATTTTCATCATCTCCAATAATATGTTCCATAGAAGTATTTTATCGCCAAATCTCGAATACGGATTCTATGTTATAGTGATTATATCACAAATTGAACAGATTGACAACAATATAACAATAAAATTTACCAACAAAATGCAGATACGTATTGCGTAGCTACCTTTCCTCCTTCTTATATCTTAGAGTACAACTTTATATCATTGACACTAACAACAAAGTGTGATATAATGAGATTGTTAAAAAATAAA
>JAZUNC010000143.1:0-2502 GCA_045603945.1 Acutalibacteraceae bacterium
TAGAAGTTCTCTGCTCATAATAGCAATATCGTATGCGCTTGTATGATGATTGTCGGCATCCATTCCGTTGCAGGTATCAAAATTTGTATCCTTCATTCCAAGCTCTTTAGCCCTTTTTAAAGCACGAACAAGGAAAAATACAGACTGAGCCAGCACAGCGGCAATAATTATTCCGACGATTATGAAAATTATCGGATGGTTTACAGAAAATTCCATAATTTTTCTCCTTATACTAAAATCTGATAAATATATTATACATTATAGAAGTTGATTTTTCAACGAATAAAATCAGCCGAAATGCATAGACAATTCTGCATCTCAGCTGATTTGAATATTTATATAAATTTGATTTTACAGATTGAGGAAATCTTTTCTGTAATCAAGACCGAAAGCATCGGCAACAGCCTTAAGCTCGGTGTCTAAGATGGTGTTTACATGAGGCATATGAGCGGTAAGCATATAAAGCTGAGCTGATTTTTCAACAGTTTCGATAAGTCCGAAGGTTTCGTCCATATCTCTGCCTGCACCGTAGATTCCGTGAAGTCCCCAAACAACAAGTCTGTAGTCCTCCATCTTCTTAGCGGTAGCTTCTCCTATCTCGTTATTGCCGCAAACCATCCAAGGAAGAACGCCAATACCGTCGGGGAATACAACGATACACTCGGTGCACATCTCCCAGATAGTATGTGTGAACTTCTTGTCGTCAAGCTCATGAACATGGGTCATAGCAAGGGTGTATGTAGGATGGGTGTGCATTACTACCCTATGGTTGGGGTCTTTCTTAAGTCTTGTCATATGGCTCATAAGATGGGCGGGAAGCTCGGAAGTGAATTTGCCTCCATCCTTATAACCCCAAAGCAGTTCTGCGGTAGTTCCGTCCTTTGCTATGCGGATAATACCGAGATTGGTTTCAGGGTCAAGCTCAACATTTTTAAAATACTTTCCTGTTCCTGTAACGATGAATATCTTGCCGATAAGGTCGGTTGCATCAAAACCTGTGGGGATGGTGCGGATAACATTGTTAAGATCAAGATACTCTGCAACCATTTCTTCCTCAAGCATATAGCTGATGTTACCGCCGTTACGCTCGTCCCAACCTTGACGGTACATATTTGCGGTTGTTCTTTTCATTTCTTCAACAAAGGGTGCAGTTAATATGTCTTTCATTTTTATTATCCTCTCTTTACTAATACTTCTGTTTCGTATTTCTTTACTATGTCGAACCATTCGCCGTCAACAGGAACACCGCATTCTTCGCAGTATTTGTTCCATACATCACCGAAGGGCAGGGTTTTTAACTCTTCCTGTCTTACCATAAGCTCGGTCCAGTTGCCTGCTACCTGAAGCTTAGTAAGATCGTTTGCAGGAGTGAGAAGTGCCATAAGCAGAGCCTTTTGAATGTTTCTCATACCTACAGTCCAAGCCGAGATACGGTTTATGGAAGCATCGAAATAGTCGAGAGCAATTTTAACGCTGCCGCCGATACCGCCTGTTCTTACAATTTCCTTTGCAATTTCCTTGGTTTCGTCGTCTAAAAGTACAACGTGGTCACTATCCCAACGGATGCCGCGGGTTATATGTAAAGCAACCTCGTCAAAGAATGTAAGAAGGGCAGGAATCTTATCTGAAACCACCTCTGTAGGATGATAATGACCGTTATCCATAAGAGGAATACATTTATCCTTATTTGCAGCAGCATAAGAAAGGGAGAATTCAGCACTTCCTACGGTATAAGCCTCAACACCGATACCGAAAACCTTAGACTCTACGCAGGGCTTTACCTTGTTGAAATCAAAGGGCTCAGAAAGAATTGCATCGATAGACTCCTTATAACGTACACGGGGACCCATTCTGTCGGCAGGGACATCCTTGAAACCGTCGCCGGTCCAGATATTCATAACACATTCCTGACCAAGCTCCTCAGCCAGATACTGAGAAATTCTTATACAAGCCTTACCGTGCTCTATCCAGAATTTACGGGTTTCCTCGTTTGCTGAGGAGAGGGTTAAAGGATCGCACTTAGGATGTGAGAAGAAGGTGGGGTTAAAGTCGGCACCAAGACCTCTTTCCTTACAGAAATCTACCCACTTTTTAAAATGTTTGGGCTCAATTTTATCTCTATCTACCCAGCCGCGGTTTTCCTCGTCGAAAATAGCATAGCAAGCGTGAAGATTAATCTTTTTGGTGCCGGGGCAGAGCTTTAATGCCACATCTATATCTGCCATAAGCTCCTCGGGAGTTCTTGCCCTACCGGGATAGTTACCCGTAGTCTGTATTCCGCCCGAAAGTGCATCTACCTTTTGGTCGAAGCCTCTTACGTCATCGCCCTGCCAGCAATGCATACTTACAGGAACTGCTTTAAGCTGATTTATAGCAGCATCTGTGTCTACTCCTAAAGCGGCATAAATTTTCTTTGCTTCTTCATATCTGTTCATTAGTCGACCTCCTGAATATCGAATGTGTTTGTAATGATATTTCTCGCTTTTATAAGATCTATATCCT
>JAZUNC010000144.1:0-2172 GCA_045603945.1 Acutalibacteraceae bacterium
GCATTGGGAAATAGGAGATATTGCAAGAATGCTTTATCTCAAGCTCAGCGGTCCTACCGAGTCGGAAAACGGCTGGTATAAGGAGCTTAAGGCAGGGGAAAGCTTTGAAACTGTAAAGTGCTGTATAGCAGTTGCCGACAGTTTTGATGCAGCTTTGTCAGAGATGACCGACTACCGCCGAGTTATCATTAATAATAACGCAGCAAACGCCGCACTTCCCGTCATTTTTAATGACTATATGAACTGCCTTAATGCCGACCCCACAACAGCAAAAATGCTTCCTCTTATAGATAAAGCTGCTGAGGCGGGTGCAGAATACTATTGTATGGATGCAGGTTGGTATGCCGACGGCACCTGGTGGGATACCGTAGGTGAATGGCAGCCCTGTGATTGGCGATTCCCCAATGGCATTGTAGAGGTTTTTGACTATGTTCGCGAAAAGGGAATGGTCCCCGGTATATGGCTTGAGATCGAAGTGGTGGGAATCAACAGTCCCATCCTTGACCAATTTGAGGACGAATGCTTCTTTATGCGTCACGGTAAAAAGGTGATAGACCATAGCCGCTACCATTTCGATTTCCGCAACAAAAAGGTACGCGACTATGCTACATCTGTAGTTAAGCGTGTCGTTGAGGAATATGGTGTCGGATATATCAAAATGGACTATAATATCGACGTTGGTATCGGAACAGAGGTTGATGCCGATAGCTTTGGCGACGGACTTTTACAGCACAATCGTGCCTATCTTGATTGGATTGAGAGCATTAAGCTCAAATATCCTCAGCTGATAATGGAAAACTGTGCCAGTGGCGGTCTGCGTATGGATTACGCATCCCTCTCAACAAGTCAGCTGCAGTCGGTAAGTGATCAGACCGATTATCAGAAAACCGCAGTTATAGCGGCGAATGCTGTCACCGCCGTATTGCCCGAGCAGGCGGCAATCTGGTCCTATCCTCTCCCCAAAAACGATGAAAATGAAGCGGCATTTAATATGGTAAACTCAATGCTTTTAAGAATTCATCTCAGCGGAGACATCGCTCATCTCAGCGAAAAGCAATTTGGTGAGGTTAAAGAGGGTATAGAGCTATATAAAAAGATTCGTGACCGCATCCCCGAGTTCAAGGCATTCTACCCCTTGGGTCTTAATAAGCAGGGAGGAGAATTTGCCTGTGCAGGATATAAAGCAGGCGAGGAAAGATATCTTGCGGTATGGAAGCTTCAAACAGATAAGGAAGAGCTGTTTATTCCTTTGGATGCCGCCAGCGGTGCAAAGATTATCTATCCTTCCAGCACCAAATGCAGTATAAGCTCAGCAGAAAACGGAATAAACGTTACCATGCCTGATCGGTTCTCTGCAGTACTTATAAAGATCTAAGTATAATAGATATAAAGGGATTTGTTTTACAAATCCCTTTACTATTTTTAGAAAAAGAAGTATAATAATAAAAACTACACCTACTAATATATTTTTGAGGTGATTATATGTTACTTGCAATAGACATTGGAAACACAAATATTACACTGGGTCTTTATGACGAGGAAATTTTAAAGGTTACTGCCCGTCTTGCTACCGACCTTAGAAGGACCGCCGATGAATACGCTATCGATATTAAAGATGTGCTGGCTCTTCACGGCGAGGAAATAAGCGAGGTAGAGGATTGTATAATTTCGTCGGTGGTGCCCTCTGTGGGCGCATCGGTTTCCTCAGCGGTAGCTCTGCTGTGCGACACGGTACCGCTTATGCTCGGACCAGGGGTAAAGACAGGCTTAAACATCAAAATTGACAATCCTGCTCAGCTCGGTGCTGACCTTGCCGCAGGTGCGGTAGGGGCTCTGCACGAATACACTATGCCCTGTATCGTTATTGATATGGGTACGGCGACAACCATATCGGTGCTCGACCGAAACGGTGCGTTTTTAGGAGGAACTATCGGTGCAGGTGTCCGTATGACCCTGCGTGCCCTTGCAGAGGGTACAGCGGCACTTCCTGCAATAGGGGTCACTCCGCCAAAGTCGGCAATCGGGAAAAACACGGTTGACTGTATGCAGTCGGGAATAGTGCTGGGAACTGCCGCTATGCTTGACGGACTTATTGACCGAATCGAAGAGGAGCTTGGCGAAAGTGCCACGGTAGTAGCTAAAGTCGGAGGCCAAGCGGTCTTAGGAAGACAA
>JAZUNC010000145.1:0-14067 GCA_045603945.1 Acutalibacteraceae bacterium
GTCTACAAAGAAGAACACCATCTTCACTAACGTTGCTCTTGACCTTAACGATAATACCGTTTGGTGGGAAGGACTTAATAAGAATCTCCCCGAAAACGCACTTGATTGGAAGGGCAATCCTTGTGATGCTTCTAAGTTTGATAAGGCAGATAAGTCTACCTGTGCTGCTCATCCTAACAGCCGTTTCACCGCTCCTGCAGAAAATTGCCCCTGCATTTCTGAGGAGTTTGATAAGGGTGCAGGCGTTCCTATCTCTGCAATTATCTTCGGCGGTCGCCGTGCTAAGTGTGCACCTCTTGTATATCAATCTAAGGATTGGGTCAACGGTGTATTCGTAGGCTCTGCAATGGCTTCCGAGACCACCGCTGCTGCAGCAGGTGCTGTCGGTGTTGTTCGCCGCGATCCTATGGCTATGCTTCCCTTCTGCGGCTACCATATGGGCGACTACTTCAAGCATTGGCTCGAAATGGGCGAAAAGCTCGGTGATAAAGCTCCTAAGATCTTCAATGTTAACTGGTTCCGTACCGATGATGAAAGCAACTTCATTTGGCCTGGATTCGGCGATAATATGCGTGTCCTCAACTGGATTATCGACCGTTGTGAAGGCAAGGCTGACGCTGAAGAAACCGCTATTGGCTTCGTTCCCAAGGCTGAAGATATCGACCTTACCGACCTTGACTTCGATATTGAAACCCTTCGTAGCATCCTTGCTGTTGATAAGGACATTTGGACCAAAGAGGCAGCAGAGATTGAAGAGCACTATAAGAAGTTCGGTGATAAGCTTCCCGCACAGCTTCGCGAGCAGCTCGAAAACCTTAAAGCCGCTCTTAAATAATTAAGGCAAACAAACCCCGATGTGCTTGCATCGGGGTTTATTAATGCTAAAAGCAAAAGATAAACATCTTGACATATCATTCATATTTTGTTAATATTATAAGGTAATATTTAGGGAGTAGTTAGCACCACAATGGTGTTGTGTTAATCGTCATCACGCGGAAATACCGCCGGTTAACGCATTAAGTAACGAGACTATTATTGTGTTTTTCTTATGCAATAATAGTCTTTATTTTTTTGGAGGAAAAAGTATGATAGAACAAATCCTGTCACTGAATCCCGTAATACCCTATATAGTTCTGGTTGTCGCCTTTATTGCGCTTATAAAGGGTGCAGATATGTTCGTCGACGGAGCGGCATCTATGGCACGAAAGTTGGGTGTCTCATCTGCTATTATTGGTCTTACCGTAGTTGCTATGGGCACAAGTGCCCCTGAGGCGGCTGTAAGCGTTTCTGCTTCTGTAGGAGGACAAAATGAGATTGCACTCGGCAATGTAGTTGGCTCAAATCTTTTCAATCTGCTGGTAGTTCTTGGTGTATGTATGCTTATGACCAAGGTACCTACCACGAAGGAAATACTTATTCGCGACTATCCGTGGAATATTGTGGCAACTATCGCCGTGATTATTATGGTTGCTTTCTTCCATATGGCAAACGGCGGTCCTGTTATAGGCAGAATAGAGGGTATTATACTTCTGATACTGTTTGTTAGCTACCTTGCATATGTCATTTATAAAACGATTAAAAACCGCATTCCCGTAGACGAAAGCGAAATAGCCAATGTTTCTTGGCCAAAAAGCATTCTTTTCCTTATTGTCGGAATAATATTTATCGTTGTGGGCGGAGATTGCGTGGTTGACAGTGCTTCTGCTATAGCGGCATCCTTTGGTATGAGTCCTATGCTCATAGGCCTTACCATAGTTGCGTTCGGAACAAGTCTGCCTGAGCTTGTCACCTCTATCGTTGCAGCTAAAAAAGGCGAATGCGATATGGCAATTGGAAATGTTGTAGGCTCGAATATGTTTAACCTTCTGTTTATTCTTGGTATGGCGGCTACCATCAATCCTGTTGAGGTCGACCTATCTTCAGGCATACTTATCGATTCGGTACTCCTCTTAGGCTTTACGGTTATGATGTACCTTTTCTCAATTCACGGTACAAAGCTGCAAAAAACCAAGGGCGGCATTTCGGTAGTGTCATATCTTGCATATCTTGCATATATCATTGCAAGAGCCTTCGGGGCAATTTAATTCAACTTGTTTTGTAACAGGAGTAGTTAGCACAAAGCGTTGCATTGTTCGTAATAATGCCTCGTAAGTGGATTAAATGAAAAGACCATTACTGCGTAATTAACACGCAGTAATGGTCTTTTTTAGTAGCATATTAACATATTCTTGGAAGACCTTCGCCGATAAGAATTCCAACCTTTTTCTTTCCACCCAGAGCAGTGGTCATAACAACGCCGCTTCCCATCGAAACCCTACCTACAATAGCAGCATTTTCGCCGTACTTGCTTTGTTTTATAGCAGAAAGTGCCTTGTCTGCATCTTTAGCCGCAACAATGCATACAAGCTTTCCTTCATTGCCCATATGCATAATATTAAGCCCTAAAAGCTTTACAAATGCTTTCACCTGTGGGTTTACGGGTATGGCTTCCTCGTTTATTGCAAAGCATTTATTACTTGCATCTGCAAGCTCATTTAATACGGTGCCAAGTCCTCCGCGGGTTATATCCCTCATTGCGTGGATTTCTGCACCGCTTTCTTTAAGTGCAGATACCATCTGACAAAGGGGTGCTACATCACTTAAAATATCATTTTTTATGCCCATTCTGTGGGAGAGTATTGCCGCGTGATGATCGCCCATACTGCCCGAAACAATAATTACATCATCCTCACAGCATTTGTGAGAGGCGTAATCCTCACCGTCGATAAAGCCGACCCCTGCGGTGTTTATATAAATACCGCCGTTGCCGTTTATAACCTTAGTGTCACCGGCAACCACCTGAACGCCTGCCTCCTTTGCGGCTTGTGCCATAGAAGCGGCAATAAGCTTCAAATCCTTTGTATCTGCACCCTCTTCAATAATAAATGCACTTGTAATATATCTCGGTACAGCACCTCTCATAAGAAGGTCGTTTATTGTGCCGCAAACAGCAAGTCTGCCGATATTTCCGCCTTTGAAGAAAACAGGGTCAACAACAAAGCTGTCGGTAGTGATGGCAATTTTTTGGTTTCCGTCTACTACAGCACTGTCCTCCATCATATCAAGTACGGGGTTATTATAAGAGGCAGCAAATATTTGCTCAATAAGCTCCTTGGTTGATTGCCCTCCGCTGCCGTGTGCAAGTGTTATTTTCATAGCCTATCCTTTACTTATTGTTAAAATGATTAAAACAGCTTCCTTCTTGGGAAACCATACAAGCCCCTACGGGATTTAATGGCGTACAAACCTTTGAGAACAGGGGACATTCTTCGGGTCGCTTAAGTCCTGCAATAACCTCACCGCAGGAGCAACCCTTTGGTACGAAATCCTCGTAAAGACCGTTACTGCCTGCATCAAAGTGTGCATATTCAGCCTTAAGCTTAAGACCGGAGCTCTCAATAACTCCAAGTCCTCGCCAAGCCGCCTCGGCAGGCTCAAAATATTTTTCTACAAGAGCGTAAGAACTCTCATTTCTCTGGGCATTTACAGCTTCGGGATAAAGATTTTTCACAACACCCTGACCCTGTAGCTTTACAAGTGCCCATATCGCCGCTAAAAGCTGCCTGCCTTCAAAGCCTGCAACTACAAATGGAATATTGTATTTTTCGGCAGGTAATTTAAAAATATCACTGCCCGTAATAACGCTGACGTGACCTGGGGCAATCATTCCGGTAATCTCGCCTGATGCCGAAAGAACCTTATCTATAACCGCAGGCATTGTTTTAAGTGCAGTAAGCAGCTTAACATTTTTAATATCCTGCTTAATAATTTCGTCTAAAAGGACCGCATAAAGGGGAGTGGTAGTTTCAAAGCCTACTGCCGCAAATATAAATTCGGTGTCGGGTTCTGCCTTTGCGATTTCAATA
The DNA here is from genome assembly GCA_045603945.1 of Acutalibacteraceae bacterium. Taxonomy (GTDB): domain Bacteria; phylum Bacillota; class Clostridia; order Oscillospirales; family Acutalibacteraceae; genus SFWF01. Next base: position 3,906 of record JAZUNC010000145.1, read on the forward strand.
AGGTCTAAGGGGGAGTAGACCATCCTTACTCTGCCTCCCTCGGCCTCAGCATCACGCAAACAACCGTCCTTTGAGGGAACCCGTATCATATCGCCAAAGCTACATACACAGGTGTTGGGCTTTTTTGATAGTTCGCAAAGCTTGTCAATATAAGAAGCTACCGTAACACAAACAGGACAACCGGGTCCGGTTATAAGTCTTATTTTGTCGCTTAACATATCCTCAATGCCGTTTTCAACAATAGCCCCCGTATGGGTGCCGCAAACCTCCATTAAGGTCACAGGCGGTCCGTCGTAGTTTTTTAAATACTCTGCGATTTCGTTAAATTTGTTCATTTTCAATTTCCTTTATCGCATTGAAAAGCTCGGTCATATTCTGAGCCTCTTCTTCATCAAGTTTTTGAATTACAAGTCCTGCATGGACAAGAACAAAGTCACCAACCTTGACATTTACTACACCTGTGTGTGCACGGACAATATTCCCCGAAAAGTTCACGGTAGCAATACTGTCTTCTATTTTTTCAATTCTGCCTGGTAATGCAACGCACATAAATTTATTCCTTTCTTCCTGCAATGTAAAGCTGCCCTAAAGCAATTCCTCCGTCACCGCAGGGAACTTTTTCGTTTAAATACACCTCAAATCCAAGCTTCTGAAGTCTTTTCTTTAAATATAATGTTAATACTCGGTTATTAAAAGTGCCGCCTGACAGAGCGATTTTAGAGATTTTAGCCTCTTTTGCAACCTTTACAAGACCGTCAGCTAATGCGAAGTGGAAGCCGAGAGCTAAAGAGTATACGCCAACACCGCGTTCTTTAGCCTTAGCCATATCGCACACAAGCCTAACGGTATCAAGTATACCGTTATTATAATATAGTTCAAGGGGATAAGCAACCGCTTTCTGCTTTATGGCATAATCTGCCGCATTTTCAAGGGCGATGGCACACTGCCCCTCAAATTCATTGTAATTACCAAAACCTAAAAGACAGCATACCACATCAAAAAGCCTTCCACAGCTGGAGGATTCAACGGTATTGATGCCCATTTTTACCGCCGCCGATATAATAGCGGCATCTTCAGCGGGAAGAGCGTGGTTGGGAACAGGTATGCCTCCTGCAATGCAGTAACAGGCAAGAGCCTCTGCCGCATTCTTAGAAAGCTCGTCACCGCCACACATTTTAACAGTTCTCAGATGGGCGATACGCTTGAACTGGGCACCTTCGCATAACAAGGCTTCTCCGCCCCAAATACTTCCGTCAGTGCCGTAGCCCGTGCCGTCAAGGGCAAAGCCTAAAACCCTGTCAAGATTATGCTCTGCCATGACAGAGGCAATGTGTGCATGGTGGTGCTGAACCTTTATGGGGTTTTGACCGTAAAGCTTTTCCGATAATCTTGAGCTGAAATACATAGGATGCATATCGCATACCGTTATGTCGGGCTTGAAATCAAAAAGCCGTGAGATGTGTTTAGCGGATTTTTCAAACACCTCTGCACAGCCGTCGTCCTCTAAATCTCCAAAGTGCTGTGAAAGCACGGCTTTTGAGTTTTTGTAGAATCCAAAGCAGGATTTAAGGTCGCCGCCTGCGGCAAAAATGGTTTTATCTCCACCGTTAATTTTTATGCTTGCAGGGGCAACGCCTCTGCCTCGACGGGCGAGATGTGCAGTGCCGTCAAGCACATAATATATAGAATCATCAAGAGAGGTTATAATATCCCTATCGTGATACAAAACACCGTCAAGGTACGGGTTTTCTTCACACATTTCAATAATAGTGTGATTTTCAGTAATAATAGGCTCGCCCGAAATATTCCCGCTTGTCATTACAAGGGGACCAAGCCTAATAGCAAGCATATGTTGTATGGGGTTTGAGGGAAGCATAGCACCTATAAATCGGCTGTTTTTACATACCTCGCCTGCAAAATCCTTTTGCTTTTCAAGCAGAACAATAGGACGGGCAGAGGATTTTAAAAGCTCTTCTTCCTTTTCGTTTACCAATGCGTATTCTTGCATTGCCTCAATGTCTTTAAACATTACGGCAAAGGGCTTTTTCTCTCTTAGCTTTAGAAGCCGTAGTTTTTCAACGGCAGAAACACTTTCGGGAAGACAAACAAAATGGTAGCCTCCAATATCCTTTACAGCTATCACACCGCCGTTTTTAAGGCAAGCCGTTGCTGAAAGAAAGGGGTCGCCGTTACTGACAGCAGGGTACCACAAAAGCTTTGGTCCGCAGTCTTTACAGGCTATAGTCTGTGCATGCAGGCGGCGGTCATTGGCATCGGTATATTCTGCTTTGCATTTTGCACACATAGGAAATTTATACATAAGGGTGGTTTCCCTGTCGTAGGGAAGTTTTTTTATAATAGAATATCTGGGTCCGCAGGCAGTACAGCTGATAAAAGGATGACGGTATCTGCGGTCAGATTTATTTTCAAATTCTAAAAGGCAACTGTTACAGGTTGCAATATCGGGAATTATTTCTGGTAAAAATTCCTTTGAGTCGGTGCTCTGTATAATAGAAAAACCATCGCCTGAAAATTCACTTACATCTTTTATGTCGGCACTGTCGATTCTTGCTTCTTTAGGCAATAAAGAAACAAGGCGACGGAGGAATTCCTCCGTCACCCGGTTATCACTTCGTATGACAATTTCGACATTTGAGCCAAGGTTTTGGGCGGTGCCTGAAAGTCCTAATTCATCAGCGACCTTCTTGCAACAGGGGCGGAAGCCCACACCCTGTACGATACCGGTTATAAATATTCTTTTTGTCATTCGGTTTCGATGCTGTCTATAGCCATTTCCTTTCCGATTTCACTGGGCTCACCCGGAGTGCCGCAATGAGGACATTCGAAATGGAAGGGCTTTTTCATAAATAGTTCACCGCAGTTTGGGCACTTAAGCATAGATTTAACCTTTTTAACGGTTACAGGAACATCTTCACAGCAGGTGCCTACCGCATTAATCTCAATATTCATTATGACAGCCTCGGGGGAGAAACCGCTGGATTCTCCTATAACAAGGTTGATTTGCTTAACCTTGGTGTGGCCTCTTTCTTCGAGAGCCATTTGGGCGTGTTCAATAATATGAACGGCTTCGTGATGCTCGTGCATGGATTTTTCTCCTTAAGATATTATTTCATATCAATGCATTTCTTGGGGCACTTATAGGCACAGATAGCACAGTGAATGCACTTTTCTTCGTCTATTACCCAAGTTTTATTTTCGCGGTCAACGGTAACGGCATCCTGTGGGCAGGCTTTAGCACAGATTCCGCAGAATACACACAGGTCAAGATTAGCCTCGGGGGTAGCATCAACCTCATAACCACGCTTAAATTCAGGTTCGTTTGCCTCGGCGGGAGAGCCCCCGGACATATCGATACACTTCTTAGGACACTTGTCTACACAAAGTCCGCAGCTTACACAGCTTTCTGCATCCAGCTTCCAAATCTTGTTGGCACGGTCAACGGTAAGAGCACCCTGAGGACAATTTTTAGCACAAAGTGTACAGAATACGCACTTATCAAGGTCTGCCTTAGGAAGATTAGCAGATATATCGGCAACCGCTTTGCTTGCAGGCTCTGCGGTAGCAGTAGCGGCATCTACCATCTTAATGCACTTCTTGGGGCACTTATAATAACAGATTCCGCAGTGGATACATTTATCTTCATTTACCTTCCAGCTCTTGGTATCTCTGTCAAGCTCGATTGCTCCTTGAGGACAGGCGGAAGCACAGATTCCGCAGTAAACGCAGGCACTGTGGTCTGCAAGGGGAAGATCATCTACATCATACTGAGGAAGAGCAACCTCGTTTTTGGTAGCGTCAGCACCCATTTCAATGCATTTCTTGGGGCATTTTTCTACGCAAAGTCCGCAGCTTACACATAAAGTTTCGTCAAGCTTCCAAGACTTAGATGCACGGTCAACCTGAAGTGCACCCTGAGGACAGTTTTTGGCACAAAGACCGCAGAATACACACGTATCAAGGTCTGCATTAGGCATAGCTGCACCTGTTTCGGCACTTACCTCTGCACCTGCTTTCTTAAAGGTGTCTACAGTCTTGGTTGTATCAGGTGCGGTATAGTTTACATTTGTAGAAAGCACCTTTTTAGGACATCCGTTAACACAGTTTTCACACTGTACGCAACCCATGCGGTCGATTGACCAAGTGCCTGCATTTCTATCTACCTTAATAGCAGAAGAGGGGCATTTCTTTTCACAAAGTCCGCAGAAAATACAGTCATCAATATTGATGACGATACTGCCTCGGGTGCGTTCGGGATATTCGCGTTTATTAAAGGGGTAACCTGAGGTGGCAGGCTTTTTAAAAAGAGCCTTTAAAACACCACCGGTAAAAGAACCGTATTTATTCATTTCATTTTCCCCCTTATCTTTCGGTACAGCTTACGCAGGGGTCGATGGTAAGAACAAGAATCGGAACGTCTGCGAAGTCACAACCCTCAAGAATTTTTACGAGGGAGGGAATGTTAGCGAAGGTTGGGGTGCGAACACGTGCTCTGTTGAGGTAGGGGGTACCATCTCCGCGGAAGTAGAAGATAGCCTCGCCTCGGGGCTGTTCAAGACGAACAAATGCCTCACCATTAGGATTACCCTTAACGTCAACAGAAATGGGACCTTCGGGAATTTTGTCAACAGCCTGACGGATTATGTTAAAGGACTGGAAGATTTCTTCAACACGGACCTCACAGCGTGCATAGCTGTCACAGTCCTTGCCTGTAATTATGTCAAAATCAAGATCACCGTAAGCGGCATATCCAAGCTTTCTGGTGTCCTGCTTGATGCCTGCGGCTCTCATCATAGGACCTACTGCACCGTGAAGAATAGCATCCTCTTTGGTGAGGATACCAACACCCTTAAGACGGGATGCAACGGTATAGTCCTTCATAAATACATTGGTGAGCTGGCGTACTTCCTCTTCCATTTTGTCGAACATATCAACAAAGCTGCGAAGCATAGATGAGTCCATATCCTTTAAAACGCCGCCGATCTTATTTACCGAGAAGATAACGCGTCCGCCTGTAGAAGCCTCGAACATATCGAGGATGGTTTCTCTCATTCTCCAGCAGTGCATAAATAGGCTTTCAAAGCCGAACGCGTCTGCTAAAAGACCGAGCCATAAAAGATGGCTGTGAAGACGGGACATTTCGCACCAGATTGTGCGAAGATATTTAGCTCTGTCGGGGATTTCTACATCCATAATGCGTTCGATACCCTCTGCGTAACCCATTCCGTGCATAAAGGAGCAGATTCCGCAGATACGCTCGATAACATAAAGATAATCGTGGAAATTACGCTTATCTACAAGCTTTTCAAGTCCTCTGTGAACAAATCCGATAGAGGGGATAGCTTCAACTACCTTTTCGTCTTCAAGCACAAGGTCAAGGTGAATGGGCTCGGGAAGAACGGGATGCTGAGGACCGAAAGGCACAATACTTCTTTTACTCATAGCTTTTACCCTCCTTATTTAAACGGTGTTTCTACAGCTATATCATATAGCTTGTTTTTGTAGTCGAGTGAAATATACTTTATTTTAATTCCGAAAAGTTCGCTCATCTCATTTTCATAGAGGAAAGCGTTGGGGAATATTGCGGTGATGCTTTCGATTTCTGCATCCTCAGTAATAGATATTTTGTAGTTTTTAAATTCGCTGTCAAGAACATACGAATAGAGCAGGTCAAAACCGTCTTTAGTTCTTACCGAGCAGATTTGAGAAAGGCGGGCACCCTTGTTTTTAAGGGAATGAGCCTTAATGGTTATCTGGTCGGGGGAAAGGACCTTAAGCTGATAATTTTCTCTCATTATTTGTCGTCTCCCTTCTTGCTTTTAGCTTTAAATGCTTTTTGCTTTTCGTCAAGGACACCCAGTGCTTTTACGACACCATCGATAATAGCTTCGGGGCGTGCGGCACATCCGGGTACATATACATCAACAGGAATTGCCTGGTCAACACCGCCGATAATGTTATATGCATCCTTGAAAACGCCGCCGTTGCAGGCACAGATTCCAACTGCAACTACAACCTTAGGCTCAGGCATCTGTTCGTAAAGCTGTTTTACAACAGCCTTGTTTTTTTCGTTTATACCACCGGTAACAAGGAAAATGTCGGCATGTTTAGGGTTACCGGTATTTATAATTCCAAAACGCTCTACATCATAAACAGGAGTAAGACAAGCAAGAACCTCAATGTCGCATCCGTTACAGCTTGAGCCGTCGTAATGAAGAAGCCAAGGTGATTTTGTTATTTTAGCCATTTATATACCCTCCCTTAAAAAATGTACTCTAAAACGAGGAGGTTAAGTCCGCCGCAAACGATGGTAACGCCCCAGGCAAGCTTAACCATCAGTTCCCATTTAACACGGGCGCTGATGTTGTCGATAAGGGTCTCGATGAAATAGACCACAATAGCTGCTACGATAGCCAAAGGAATACTCCACCATTCGTTGCAAAGGAAGAAGAGGGCAACAACACCTAAAAGGAAGGTATTCTCATACCAGTGAGCAACCTCAATCATACCAAGGTTTCTTCCCGAAAGGTCGGTAGTAACACCCTTAACAAGCTCTTGGTGAGCGTGGTGAGAGGTAGAAATATCAAAGGGTGATTTTCTGAATTTTATAGTAAGGATGAAAAGGAAGCCGAGGAATATACCGGGGAGATAAATAATAGCGGGAAGCTCGTTATTGCCGATATCCATTATTTTAAACGAACCAACGCCGTTATTCATAATGCCTGTAGCCATATAAAATCCTACGGCGGTGATAAGAACCATTGGCTCGTAGGCAAGCATCTGCATCATTTCACGCTGAGCACCCATAGTAGACATTGCCGAGTTAGATGAAGTTGCGGCAAAAACTAAGAACATAGCAGCGGTAGAAAGAGCAAGGAAAACAAGCAGAAGGTCTACGCCTGCAAAGAAAAGCACACCGGTGAAAACGATAAGAATAAGGAAACTGAAAGCAATTACAAACTGACCGTGATTAAGAGCTAAGGTCTGTTTGGAGAAGAGCTTTCCTACATCGTAAAAAGGCTGTAACACAGAGGGACCGCGTCTGCCCTGCATACGAGCGGCAAGCTTGCGGTCGAGTCCTGCAAGAAGTCCTGCGAAAAGACCTCCGAGAAGAATATAAAGAACAGCCGAAACGATTCTTAAAGCAGTCATTACAGAACACCTCCTACAGTAAGTACCATACCGATTATAAGACCGGCAGCCGCAACTGCGGTTGCAACATTCATAAGACGGTCGGTACCGATGGTGTCAGAGAGATACCAGTTAGCGTGGTACATAGTAAGCTCTTCACCTAACGAACCCATATAATGACGCTCGTCCTCGGTATCAATACCCGACATATAAATGGTGGTTTTCTTGGTTTTAACAAAACGTGTGATGATGAAGCCTGCGACTATAACAGCGGCAAGGACAGCTATCATCAGAATAAGTATTGTAAGGTTTTCGTCCGAAAGCACAGGCTTGAAGCTAACCGTTCCGTAAAGGCTGTTTACGATTGGTGTAACAAGACTGCTTGAAAGGAATGGGAATACCAGACAGAGGGCAACCATTATAATTGTATGACCTCCGATGGATACCCACTGGTCAACACTGGTGGTATCCTTTCTACGTACAGTGGGACGGGCATAGGCAAGAAGCTTGCTTATCCACTTTGTCCAATAGAAAAGTGTGGTAGCAGAACCGAAAGCAAGTAAAAGCACAAGAATGATATTTCCTGCATCAACAAATGCCTGAAGTGCACTCCACTTAGAGATAAGCATACCAAAGGGTGCAAGGTACATTCCTGCGATACCTATCATCATAGCGGTGGCAAGGGCAGGATATCTCTTGATAAGACCGTGCATATCCTCAATGTTACGACTGCCTGAAACATGCTCTACAGAACCAACCGTCTGGAAAAGGAGCGATTTGGATACACAGTGGAACATCATAAGGAATATTGCCGCCCAGATGGTCTCGTTGATACCTACACCGCAGCAGGCAACTATAAGACCAAGGTTGGAAATGGTCGAATAAGCAAGAACTTTTTTGCCGTCGGTATGGATGATTGCACGTATAGAAGCAACGAAGAAGGTGAAGCCTCCGATAAGAGCTACCGTAAGACCAACAAGGTTTCCTGTCATAGCAGGAGCTATGCGGATAAGTAGATAGATACCTGCCTTAACCATTGTAGCACTGTGAAGCAGTGCCGAGGAGGGGGTAGGTGCAACCATTGCTCCCATAAGCCAGCGTGAGAAGGGAAGCTGTGCAGACTTAGTAAGGGCTGCAAGAGCAAGACATATAAGGGGAATAACAACAACGGGGTCGTTAGCTGCCACCAAATCCTGAAGATTAAAGATGTGCATATTGAGAGCTGCATAGCCGATAGCGGCTGCAAAGCCAACGCCGCCAAGGAGGTTCATCCAAAGTGCACGGAAGGAGTTGTTTACAGCCTCCTCAGTTTTGGTGTAGCCGATGAGCAGGAAGGAAACAACGGAGGTTATCTCCCAGAAGAAATACATCCAGATAAGGTTAGCCGAGAAGACGATACCGAACATTGCACCGAGGAAAACGAAGAGCATAGAACAGAAGAAGGAACGTCTGTCCTTAACCTCGTCACCGTGGTGATGGTGATAGTCCTTAAGATAACCCACTGCATATACACAGATAAGACCGCCCACAACCGCAATCATAAGGCAGAGTATAAGGGTAAGATTGTCGCAGAAAAGATAATCATTTACTGCGTGTGCATTACCCGAAAGCTCAAGCCATGCGATAAAGCAGGTCTGAACGATAGAAAGCAGAGCCGCATAGTATTTTTTATACTTGAAGCTCAGGTATATGATAACACCCATAAGGATAAACTCTATAGCCAGCATACCGTAGTTTACGGTGCCGATAATATCAAAGCCTCCAAGAGTGAAATCGTGAGGAATGAAGTGCTGTTCCTTGCCGAAGTTCATAATAGCAAAAACAATAGTTGCCGCGATTATGACTGCACTGCTTATGTATACGGTGATTTTGCGAAGATTGTTATTCTTCACAAAGGCCTGTACCAAAGCCGCAAGGAAGGGGAAAAGAATTAATAGTGCGATGTAAATTTCCATAACCTTGACCTTTCTATGTGCCCAAAGCAGCCTCGAAAAGGCATACTAGGGTACATTATATAATATGTACTTATATATAATAAAATTTTTAGCGAATAATGTCAACAGTTTATTCAAATAATATTGATATTTTTTTAACAATATTTTTGTGAGTTTTGACTAGTGTTAAAACAAAGTGCCGTGACAGTAGTATCACGGCACTTTGTTTTAGTAAGATTTCAATTTTTTTATATATGCAAAGGTTTCGGTTTCTCCTCTGTCCCTTAGCATTACAAGAAGTTTTTCAAGCATTTTCGCAGTTTCGGGATGCATATAAAGTCTGGCATTACCGCGGCTAAAATAATCGTAAGGGTGAGCATCTGTGTAATTTTCACCCTGATATATCTTGCTTGCCGCAACGCGGTCGCAGAACATCTCTTTAAAGAATTTTATAGGCATCTTTACAGGCTCGTACTGCTTGTTTAAGGGGTTAACGTCATTCCAATATTCAAAATGGTGGCGGTTTCTGCCTTTATGGTGCATCCATGCCGACGAGTAGCCGAAAAGCTCCCGTTCCATCTCATTTGGACTTCTTGTGCCTTGATAATATTTCATTCCTGCGATAAATTCGGTGGGAGAAAATTTTGAAAGGTCGTGAAGCAGCCCTCTTATTGGAATTCCCGCCTTAAAGCAGTGAGCCATAACCTTGTGTCGGTGTTTTAAAATAGTGGATAAATGCTTTATCGGATGTAACATACTAAGCCTTTATATCAAATACTTCTTTAAGTGCGGAAAGCTTAGCTTCTGCATCGGCCTTGTCGTTGCCGCGAACACAGTAATAAACCTTGCATTTCGGCTCGGTTCCTGAGGGGCGAACAGCAACAAAGCTTCCGTCCTCAAGGTTAAAGCGAAGTACGTTGGAGGGTACAAATCCTTCGGGAGGGCAAAGTAGGAAATCTTCAATAGATTCAACCTTAATGCCTGCTGCCTCGGCAGGAGGATTTTTACGCATATCCTCAAGCAATGCGTTCATTTTTTCTGTGCCGTCAGCACCTCTGAAGAAAGCGGAGGACTGGGTG
>JAZUNC010000146.1:0-7322 GCA_045603945.1 Acutalibacteraceae bacterium
CACAGCGGCTCCCCGTCCCATTGGCAGCAGGCTCACCTTTTTAAGCCTTATTCCCTGAATTATACCCGAAGCGGATATTGCAGGAAGACCCGTAAGCTCGGAAAGTATTTCGGCTGCAGAGGTTCCTAAGGTTTCGGGGTCGGGGCGGATGGTATCAAGCATAGAGTCTATTATATCCTTACCCTCACTTGAGAGACTACTTTTTCCCATAAGCTCCGACACATACAGTCTGTATGCCTTGCTTGTAGGAAGTCTGCCTGCAGAGGTGTGGGGCTGTTCAAGATAGCCCATTTCACACAGCTCGCTCATTTCGTTCCTAAGAGTGGCAGAGGACGGAGCATTAGGCAAGCGGGTTGCAAGTATTTTAGAGCCTATTGGCTCGCCCGATTCGATATGTGCCTTAACAATTTCGGCTATTATCGCCTTTTTACGCGGCGAAAGCTCCATATACTCACCCCTTGATATGTATTCTGTGCTATTTGTTAGCACTCTATACCATCGAGTGCTAACCGCAATAATAATTTACCACTTTTACCCACCGTTGTCAATAGGTAAATGTGAAAAAATTGTAAATATTATTTGACTTTCACTGACTATCAGTCGCCCCTTTAATAAACAGAATATTCATATAAATCGCGGGAATTATATAAACGAGGTGTTTTTATGGAAATATTTTTAAACTGTTTAAAGGCATTCTTAGTTGGCGGCGGCATCTGCCTTGTCGGACAGATTCTTATAGATTATACCAAGCTGACCCCTGCAAGAATACTTGTTTCCTTTGTTGTTTCGGGAGTAATTCTATCGGCTTTGGGTATTTATGGCCCACTTGCGGACTTCGCAGGGGCAGGTGCTACCGTTCCCCTTACAGGCTTTGGACATCTTTTAGCCGAGGGTGTGAAAGAGGCGGTTGCAGAGTACGGTTTTATCGGCATTTTCTGCGGAGGAATAAAGGCGGCAGCAACAGGCATCGGGTCGGCGATAATTTTCGGATATATTATGGCTCTGCTCTTTAAGCCGGGGGATAGAACCACATCTTAAATAACTGTGGGAAACGACCTCCGCATTTCCCTCTTTCCCTCTTTCCCTAATCCTTTTTCCCTATCATTAGATTATATGCCACCGCATATAATCTAATGGTGATATTATGCGAAAAACCAAGGTTATATTTATAAAAAACGCACTTATACTGACCGTTACAGGTCTTATTATACGGTTTATCGGAATGTTTTTCCGTGTATGGCTGGCTGGAGCGATAGGTGCCGAGGGTATCGGTCTTTATAATCAGGTCTTTTCCTTTTATATGCTCGCATCTGCCTTTGCATCCACAGGGATTAACACCGCCGTCACCCGAATGGTGTCGGAGGAGCTGGCAAAGGATGGCGGTAGAGCCGTAGGTCATATACTTAAAAAATGCATTGCAGTTACATTGACCATCGCCTTTGGAACTGCTGCAATAATGCTCTTCGGGGCGGATTTTATTGCCAACACCATTGTGGGAGACCCACGAGCTGCCGATGCACTAAAAACACTTACCATATCTCTGCCCTTTATGGGTATGTCCTCCTGTTTTAAGGGATATTTCATTGCACGAAAAAATACAGCCCCTGCCTCAAGCTCCCAGATTTTCGAACAGCTTGTACGTATAGGACTTATAATGTGGCTTGTGGGCAAAAATGCATCTGCAGGTATTTCCGCCGCCTGTCGCTGGGTTATTTTTGGCGACAGTATGGCAGAGGTTTGCTCTTTTATATATGTGTATATATCCTATTTAAGGGACAAAAAGCGATATATTGCGGTTGATTGCAGTAAAAAACCACAATATTCTGTGTTATCGAGATTAAGACACATAGCTTTGCCGATTACAGTCGGACGGTATTTAAATTCTATTCTTCGCACCGCCGAAAATGTTCTTGTCCCTCGTCAGCTTGAAAAGAACGGTCTGAGCGGAAGTGAGGCTCTGTCGGTTTTCGGTGTTATAAAGGGAATGGCTCTTCCGCTGATATTTTTCCCTGCCTCTTTTCTTAATGCACTTTCTACCCTGCTTATTCCCGAAATGAGCGAGGCGACCGCCGCAGGCAGAGAGCTTAAGGTGCGTTTCACCGCTGAAAAATGTATACATATAACCCTTATATCCTCACTTCCTGTAGCTGTGATTTTCTTTTATGCCTCCGCGCCGCTGGGAAGGCTTGTTTACGGAGACCCGCAGGCAGGAGAAATAATAAGACTGCTTTCCCCTATAATCCCGCTGATGTATATGGATTCGGTATGTGACGGGCTTCTGAAAGGTCTTGATGAGCAGCTTTCAATCTTCAGAAACTCTATGCTGGACTCCTTAGGCAGACTTGCTCTCATTATGTTTTTACTACCCCGTTACGGTCTGTATGGGTTCATCGGAATTATGTATATAAGCAATTTTTTCACCTGTAGTATGAATCTTATGAGGCTTAAAAAAATTTCGAAAGCCAATGTACGATGGTATTTGTGGCTGGTTTTTCCCGCCGTTACCGCCCTATGCTTTGGAACTATAATTTATCTGCTTGTAGAACAGCTTTGTCTGCCCGACCTGCCCTTTACCCTTGTTTTTGCAATTCCTACAGCATTAATCTATTTGCTTGTTGTTATGAGGTTTAAGTGCATAACCATAGAAGATTTGAGATAATATCTTTAAAGAGAAAATGCGACTGTTTCACGTGAAACAGTCGCATTTATTATTTATCACCAACAGGTGTTATCTTTTCCGCTTAAAAAAATTAGACATTAGCTCGGCACAATCTTTTTCACATATGCCGCCGTAAACCTCGGGTTTATGGTTGTAGGGCAAGTTAAATAGATTTATTACCGAATCATTAGAACAAGAGCCTGACTTAGGCTCGTATGCACCAAATATAACGGTTTTTATTCTTGAATTAATGATTGCTCCTGCACACATCGGACAGGGTTCTAAGGTTACATAGAGCTCGCATTCCTCAAGATGCCAGCCGCCAAGAGCTTCGGCACCCATACGAACCGCTTCTATTTCAGCATGGGCTGTAGGGTCACCCACGGCTTCCCGTCGGTTAAGTCCTTCGCCTATTATCTCTCCATTTCGTACTAAAACCGCACCTACAGGAATATCTCCGTTTTCAGCTGCTGTTTCCGCAAGCTTTAAGGCTCTATACATAAACTCTTTATTCATTATTTTCCTCTCGTTTAGCTTAAATGATGTTTCACGTGAAACATAAAGCTGCATGGTCGTTTGTTAAACACCGTCTATCTTATATAAATATATCCTATACAATCTATAACCGTTAAACCTATTGAAATAATTATACAGGGTGAGAATGCGAAATACTTAAGCTTTTCTCCTAAGGATAACAATGTGTTAGAGGGACTAAGCTTCCATATTTCCTTTTTGTTACGCAAAATAGCAAGTCCTACAAAGAAACACAAAAAACAAACTGCGAAATAAAAAATCGTTATTCCGTTTTGAAGAAGCACCGATGATATTGTATCATTAAGATAATTAAGAGAAACTGAAATTCCGTTATTAACTAAATGTATTATTACTCCCGTCCATAAGGAATTTGTTTTTATAACAGCAAATCCTATAATAATTCCCATCAAAAAAGCAAAGGGAATTTGCACAAGATTTCCGTGCACCAAAGCAAATACCGCCGCAGACAAAAGCACAGAAAAGCTCTCTCCGTACTCTTTTAAGCTACCCATAACAACGCCACGCATAGCAAATTCTTCTGTAAGGGCAGGTGTTATAGCTACTGCAATAAAGGATAAAACAAAACCTAACACACCCGTCGGGTACTGAATATCAGGGGACAAAAACTCTATACCAAAGCCACTGAAAAATGCCGCGATATTGCTGGTTGCAATGTTTGCGAAAGCAGACACACCAACACCAATAAGCACTAAAGGTAAAAGAAGTCCTTTTTCAGGTTTTGCAAAGCTAATAAATTCGTGAAGTTTCTTTCCTCGGCTTATAGGAATTATGATGAATGGTAAGGTAAACATCAGAACAGAAATCACCGTCTGAAGCAACATTATAAATGCAGGGTCACTGTAAAGCTCTGCGAGAAGGCTTTCGGCATTAAATATTTTGTATATATCTGAAATTAATCGGCTTATAAGAGTAGGCAGTAGCCACAGCAAAATATATGCCACACCGATAATGTTTGCCACACTTCTTATTTTTTGTTTTTCTTCAGCCCGTTTTTTATCCCTGACGGCTAAATTCTCAAACCCCGAATAATAATTATTATTCAAAACAGTCCTCCTGTAAATCGTTGGTTTTTTGGTGTTTTTTCGGTTATATTTTAATTTGTCGCAACATTTCTTGATTTATCTCGTGTTTTTATTGTTTTCCGCAAAATATCTCGTTTGTCATTCCGTCGATAATAAAAATACAAATGAGTATACGGTAGGTTTAAAAAAACTGAAATGGGTTGATTTTAAGTAAATTTCTCAGTCTCACTTCTCAGGGAGCCTCTGTTGTATTTCTGAATCTAAGTCAGCACAAACCTTACCAAAATTATTATTTACATCACCATTTAAAACTCTAATAATTTTAAGACCAAAACCTTCTATGGTCTTTGTTCTGATTTTATCGTCAGCAACAAGCTCATCCAAAGTGTAATGTTGCGAGCCGTCTACCTCTATTACCAGCTTCGCCTTTGCACAGTAAAAATCTACAATATAATTTTCAACTGTTTTCTGTCTGACAAAACGAATAGGATAATTTTTTAAAAAATCATACCATAAATGCTTTTCCTCTTTGGTCATATTCTTGCGAAGAGTTTTTGCAAGAGGTATAAGTTTTTTATTATGCTTGTAAATAAATTTATTTATATTAAAAGCCTCCCTTCGAGGAAGAGAGGGGGACCGTCGAAGACGGTGGAGGGATTGGTGCTATACTTTTCAAACCTTTTGCCAATCCCTCAGTCTCGCTTCGCTCGACAGCTCCCTTACTCTAAGGGAGCCTATTTACATTAATTACTCTTCAGCAGTTTCCTCAACCTCGTCGGCTTCATCTGCATCGGCGGCGGAAGTCTCATCGGGAGCCTCGGCTTCACCTGTTACCTCATCCTCGTCGTGAGGTGTGGCGGAGGCAGAAAGAACATACGCATCGCTGTCCTTGCCGAACTTCATAACCCTAACTCCCTTAGAGGGACGGGCAAATTTACTTATGCCCTCTACGGCAATACGGATGATAACACCGTCGGAAGAAATCATAATGATGTCCTCATCATCTGTAACGGTCAGCACCGCGGCAACATCACCGTACTTTTCAACCTTATAGTTGGTGATACCCTTACCGCCACGAGATTGTAATCTATAATCGGCAACATCACTGCGTCTTCCGTAGCCTGTCTCAGAGATGGTGAGAATAACTGCATCTTCATCGCAAGCAGCCATTGCTACTACCTCGTCATCCTCGCGGAGCTTAATAGAGCGTACGCCACGTGCGGTACGACCCATAGGACGGACATCTGCTTCGGCAAAACGGATAGCCTTACCCTTCTTGGTGGCAACAAGCAACGACTTAGAGCCGTCGGAAAGGGCTACAAAGCGAAGCTCGTCACCCTCATCAAGCTCAAGGGCAATAATTCCTGTTTTTCTAACATTCTTAAATGCCTCAAGGGGTGTACGCTTGATAACACCATTCTTTGTTCCCATAATAACGAAGTTAGCCTCGTCGATGTCACGGCAGGGCAGTATCATAGAAACCTTTTCCTCAGGCTGGAGGGGAATGATATTAACAATATTCATACCCTTGCCTTGACGGCTACCCTCGGGGATTTCGTATGCCTTAAGCTTGTACATTCTGCCGAAGGTGGTAAACATCATAATATAATCGTGGGAGTTGCAGACAAACATACTCTCAACAAAATCGTCCTCGCGGGTCTGCATACCCATAATTCCCCTACCGCCTCTGTTCTGAACAGAATAGGTGTCGGCAGGAAGACGCTTGATATATCCGCCTGTGGTCTTGGTGACAACGCACATTTCCTCGGGAATAAGGTCTTCAATATCAACCTCGCCCGAAACGGCAGAGATTTCTGTTCTTCTCTCGTCGGTATATTTATCGCGAAGATTTAAAGCCTCGGTTTTAACAATGTCGAGAATTCTTGCCTGAGAGCCTAAAATCTCCTGACATTCCTTAATAAATGCGTGCTTTTCGGCAAGCTCTTCCTCAATCTTCTGCTTTTCCATACCTGCAAGCTTACCAAGCTGCATCTGTACGATTGCGGTGGTCTGAATATCATCAAGACCGAAACGCTCGGAAAGTCTTTCCTTAGATTCGGGAATGGTCTTGCTGGAACGGATTATTGCAATAACCTCGTCAATAAAGTCAAGAGCAACCTTTAAGCCCTCTAAAATATGGGCACGCTCCTGAGCCTTACGCATATCGAATGCGGTACGACGGCGGATAATGTCACATTGGAAGTCGATGCAGTTCTGAAGCATCTCCTTAAGGGTGAGTATCTGAGGCTTTCCATTAACGATTGCAAGAAGAATTGCACCAAAGGTAGACTGTAAAGCTGTATAGGAATAAAGTTTGTTAAGCACTACCTGTGCATTTGCATCACGCTTAATATCAACAACTATACGGATACCGCCGTCACGGGCAGAGGAGTAGTCTACAACATCCTCAATACCCTCTATTTTCTTATCGGCAGCGAGGTCATAAATATGCTTAACAAGGTCTTTTTTGCGTACCTTATAAGGAATTTCAGTAATAACAATACGGTATTTTCCGTTGCTTCTTTCCTCGATTTCTGCCTTACCGCGTACAATTATCTTTCCGCGTCCTGTAGCGTAAGCGGCACGGATGCCTGCACGACCCATAATAATTCCGCCTGTGGGGAAGTCGGGTCCTTTAATATGCTCGCAAATATCCTGTAGCTCTGCATCGGGGTTGTCGATAAGACAGCACATTCCGTCAATTACCTCTCCGAGGTTGTGAGGAGGAATTTCGGTAGCCATACCTACTGCAATACCCGAAGAGCCGTTAACAAGAAGCTGAGGGAAGCGTACAGGAAGTACCTCAGGCTCCTTAAGACGGTCGTCATAGTTGGGCATAAAATCGACAGTTTCTTTTTCGATGTCGTCAAGCATCGAATAGGAAAGCCTGTTCATCTTAGACTCGGTATAACGGTAGGCAGCAGCAGGATAGCCGTCAATGTTACCGAAGTTTCCGTGTCCGTCAATAAGGGGATAACGCAGAGAGAAATCCTGCGCCATACGCACCATTGCATCATAAACCGAGCTGCCACCGTGGCGGTGATAACGACTCAACACCGAACCTACCGTATCGGCACACTTACGGT
>JAZUNC010000147.1:0-1890 GCA_045603945.1 Acutalibacteraceae bacterium
TATTTAAAATATGAATTGACTTTATACCGTTTCGCGTATATAATATGTTTATAAAATCTACTATATTGTGGATATAAACTAAGATTTTTTCTCGGGCATACTAATTGTGCTATGTGATGCAAATGTAATTTTGCAATCAAAAGCTCAAAAATTGATTTTAGGGAAGTGCCGTTTTGGATAAATTTGTAGTAAACGGGGGAAACAGGCTCTGCGGACGTATTTGCGTCAGCGGTGCAAAGAATGCCGCAGTAGCAATTCTGCCGGCAGTACTTCTTGCGGAATCTCCTTGTATAATAGAAAATGTACCCGATATTTCGGATGTTCACGGAATTCTTCGTGCCCTTGCCAGCTTGGGTGCTGTTGTCAAACCTCTTTCTCGCACCTCTTTCGAAATTGATCCCAGAGGTGTAAACTCCTTTGTGGTTAGCAAGGAAATGGCACAGGGGATGAGAGCGTCAAGCTATTTTCTCGGTGCACTTCTTGGCAGAATGCGTCGTGCGAAGGTTTCGCCTCCGGGGGGCTGTGCAATAGGTCTTCGTCCTATCGACCAGCACATCAAAGGCTTCGAGGCATTGGGTGCAAAGGTTACTATAGAATCGGGTATGGTTGTCGCCAAGGCTGAAAAACTTGGAGGCTGTTCGGTTTATCTTGATATGGTATCGGTAGGAGCTACTGTAAATATAATGATTGCCGCCGCTCGTGCACGGGGTATGACCATTATTGAAAATGCCGCTCGCGAGCCTCATATAGTTGACCTTGCCAATTTTCTTAACTCTATGGGTGCCGATATTATGGGTGCAGGCACAAGCGTAATTAAAATCCGCGGAGTTGAGCATCTTTCGGGCACTACCTACAGCATTATACCCGACCAGATAGAGGCGGGCACCTATATGGTTGCTGCCGCAGCCACTAAGGGTGATGTGGTAATAAGTAATGTTATCCCCAAGCATCTCGAATCTATAACTGCAAAGCTTAGAGAGGTTGGTGCAACAGTAGACGAGGGTGATGAGTTTGTCCGTGTAACTATGGACAAGCGTCCTGTAAAGTGCAATGTTAAAACAATGACTCACCCTGGCTTCCCAACAGATATGCAACCTCAGTTCGCTACATTGCTCGCAATAGCAGAGGGGACCTCAATCGTTACTGAAAGCGTTTGGGAGAGCCGTTATCGTTATGTCGAACAGCTTACCTTTATGGGTGCAGAAATTCAGGTTGACGGCAAATGTGCTATAATAACAGGCACCGAAAGGCTGAAAGCGGCACCTGTTAAGGCGGACGACCTTCGAGCAGGGGCGGCTATGATAATTGCAGGACTTGTTGCAGAGGGCGAAACCGAGATAACCGATATTGAGTATATCGACCGCGGCTACGAGCAGGTTGTTGAAAAGCTTACCGCAGTAGGTGCAGACATCAGACGTGTTTCAGATGAAAATTATGATTATTCTTTAAAAGCAAATTAAAATTTAATGTTAGGGGAGGGGCTTGCCCCTCCTGTTTGTTATTTTGGTGAAAGGTGGGTGAAGGATATGGCAAAGTTTTTTCCGATGTTTTCGGGCAGTCACGGAAATGCTACATATGTCGGCGGCAGTAGTGGCGGCGTTTTGGTGGATGTAGGCGTTTCGTTCAAACGAATCAAGCAATCGCTTTCACAGGCGGGAATTTCTCTTAACGATGTTAAGGCTGTTCTGATAACCCACGAGCATAATGATCATATAAAAGGTCTTAAGGTACTGTTAAAAAACTGTCCTGTGCCGATAATTGCTTCTCGCGATACCATCTATGCATTGGAGTTCTCGGGTGCGATAAATTACGATACACCTCGTATATACATAGACGAGATAGAGGAGTATCTGCTTGAGAATATGACTATAAAGCGTTATTCAACAAGCC
>JAZUNC010000148.1:0-9513 GCA_045603945.1 Acutalibacteraceae bacterium
CCGCTTGGCCTCCGACTTCTACCTGTAAGGCAGAGCATTGTATCCCCTGGGCGAAGCACCCCGAAAAGCATAACAGTCAGGGTATGTGTTCCCGAAACAAAATTGTGCCTTATAAGGCTATCTTCCGCTCCAACACAGTCGGCAAATACCTGCTCTAAGGTATCTCTTCCTCTGTCGCCGTAGCCGTAGCCTGTAGAAATCCCTAAATGGGATTCGCTGACTCCGTTTTTGATGAAAGCCGAAAGCACCTTGTGTTGGTTGTGCATTGATATTCGGTCTATTTCCTCAAAGGCAGACCTGCACATTTCCCGTGCCTTAAGGTCATACTCTAAAAGCTTTTGGTCTATGTTAAAAAACTCTTGCATTATTTTCACCTTGCTATAACGGCTTTGTCAATAATCTCAAAGCCATTTTTTATATAAAAATCTGTGTTCTGGTTGCTTGCACATACAAAAATATCACCATCAATGTATGAGCAAAGCTCACTCAGTATTTTACTGCCAAAGCCTTGCCTGCGGCAGTCTTTTTCTATGGCAATACCGTTTATAATTCCACCGTTATCACTTACATAGGCAAGTCCTGCACCAAATGGGCTGACTGCCGCCACCGCACCGCCGTGGCGTAGTCGGTGAGAGGTATCGGGGGCAAAGTCCTCAAATGGGGGAAGAGCTATGTCACTGTCATTCCCCTTAGAAAGTCCGTTGTAGACCGATTTAAGACTTAGCTCCGAAAATTCAAAGCTTGCTGATTTCTTGTTTCTTTTCAGCAAAACATTGAACTCTTTGATAGGGGTAAGCAATAAGCTTTCCGCCGTTGATTTTTCTGTAAAAATTTCAGAAAAACCGATAATATCCGTAAATTCCCTGACTTCATCGGCACTGCTTTTGTCTGAGTATATGTACAGTCTTCCGCCGTGTCGGGCAATGATAGCAGAAATATCATCACTATCTTTTTGTACCCATATGTCCTCTTCCAAAGCAGAGCCACAAAAAGCCTTTTTAAGGCACAGAATATTCATAACCGTAATTTTCGGCAGATAAAATCTGCCGAAATCACTACTTAAGGTTATCATAAAATTTCGCCGCCCGCAAGTTTGCTCAGCATCTCCTCGGCAAGAGGGAGCATGGCTTCAAGGTCGTTTATATCCGCAACACAGGAGGGTGAGTGGATATAACGGCAGGGCAGGGAAACTGCTATTGTGGGAACACCGCATCTAGATAAATGTATCGCACCCGAGTTGTTACCGCCCGAAACATATTGTTTGGTCTGACATTTAAGTCCGCTTTTCAAAGCGGCATCATAGAGCTTGCGGTCGTAAAGGGTGGCTTTATCCATAAAGGAAACGGCAGGACCGTCACCTAAAACACACACTCGGTTTTCTTCGCCCACACCGTGTAGGTCGGCGGCAGTAGTAGCCTCTAAAACAATAGCGACATCGGGGTCAACCGAGTAAGCGGCAGTGCGTGCACCGCGGCAGCCGATTTCCTCCTGTACCGTAAAGGTAGCATAAAAATCATACTCGCTGTCCTTTTTAAGCATAGCTATAAGACAGGCAACACCTGCACGGTCATCAATAGCCCGAGCCTTTATACGCTCGCCCATAAGGCGGATTTCACTCTCAAATACAGCGGTCTCTCCCACGGTGACAAGCTTTTCAGCTTCTTCCTTAGAGGAGGCACCAATATCGATATAAAGACCGTCCTTGTCGGGGCATTTCTTTCTTTCATCTGTCGAGGAAAGGTGTACAGGCTTCATTCCCACAACACCTAAAGTGCCGTTTTCAAACCTTACCTTGCGGCAGAGCATAACAGCAGTATCTATTCCGCCTACAGTCTGGAATTTAATAAAGCCCTCAGAGGTTATTGAGGAGGCAATTATTCCAACCTCATCCATATGGGCATCTATCATAACCTTTTTAATGGGGGATTTTTTACCCTTTTTAAAGCATATTATATTGCCGTTTTTGTCTACAGAGCAGTCGGCATATGGCGAAACCTCGCCTAAAATGAACTCACGCAGTTTATCCTCTCTGCCCGAAACGGCAGGGATAGTGCAGAGGGTTTTAAGTAGCTCTCTCATAAAGCACCTCCGCAAAGTATATAGTTTTCAAGAATATCGCAAACCGCATCCATATCCAAAAGATCGACAATCTCACAGGGGGTGTGCATATTTCTAAGAGGTATGGATATAAGTCCGCAGGGAACTCCCTCTTTTGAAATGGAAATAACATCGGCATCTGTACCTGTAGTACCGCCCATCACTTCAAACTGGCAAGGGATGTTCTTTTCTTTTGCAATTTGGGTAATTTTGTCGGTAACCACTTTGTTTAATATGGGGGATATTCCAATCATAGCCCCGCATGAGAGTTTTCCGCATTTTGCGGCAGGCACATCAGGAGCATCTCCGAAGCTTACATCAATGGCAATAGCCTCGTCACAGTCTATAGCATATGAAGCGGTACGGGCACCTCGTGTACCCAGCTCCTCCTGCTCGGAAAGACAGATGATTACATTTACAGGAAGCTCCTTGCTTGCTAAACGCTTAGCCACCTCAATAAGGCAGGCAACAGCAGCTCGGTCATCAAGGGATTTTCCAGTTATCTTATTTCCTGAAAGCTCTGCACATAAGCTATCGTAGGTGATAATATCTCCCGAACAGATTATCTCTTTAGCGGAAATCGACAGCCCTGTATCAAGCAGAATTTCATCGGCAGAGCTAACCTCGGAGTTCCCCTTTGAAAGATGAGGGGGAGTGGAGGCAAAAACTGCAGGAACATCTTCTTTGCCGTGAATAATTACAGGGGTGGCGGGCAGTATTCTGTGGTCGTTTCCCCCAATATTCGACACCTTAACAAAGCCGTCATCAAAAACGTGTGTCACAACAAAGCCCACTTCATCGATGTGGGCTTCGAGCATTATTGTTTTATTTTTGTTTTTGTTTATTCGGGCAATAAGCCCTATACTGCCAAAGTCAGAAACCTCGGCATATTTCTTAAGCTCTTCCTTTGCAATTTCGGTTGCATCTTTAAGATGGCCTATTCCTACCGCATCGGAAAGCTTTTTTATTTTATTTATATCCATTAAAGCGACATAACCTTTTCTTTAAAGAATTTTCCTCGTGCCGCAAAATTGGGGAAGGCATCAAAGGAAGCACAGGCAGGCGAGAGGGTAACTATATCTCCCGAAACAGCCTTTTGGTGAGCCACCTGTATAGACTCTTCCAAGTCAGAAGTGCGAATAATTTCGGGACAACCCTCTCTGTAGTCGGGGTCAGCCTTAACTGCCGCCTCAATAGCATCTGCAGTGGGTCCGCAAAGAAGTAATAGCTTAACCTTTGAGGTTACATAGGGAGCCATAGGCTCAAAGGGGATGTGCTTGTCGTATCCGCCTGCAAGGAGTATTACCTTTCGGTCGAAGGCTTTAAGACCTGCAATGGTCCTTGTGGGGCTTGAAGCGATGGAGTCGTTATAATATTTAACCCCGTCCTTTTCGCGTACAAATTCGATTCTGTGCTCGACCCCTGCAAACTCCTTAGCAACCTTGCGGATGTTTTCGGCACTAACATAGCCCCATACAGCCGCTATTGCAGTAAGATAATTTTCAACATTGTGGTCGCCCAAAATCGTAATATCCTTTTTAGACATTATAGGTGCATCAATACCGCGGTATGACATATGGAGTACACCCTTACCGTCAAGCCAGGCACCGTTTTTAACCCTTCGTTCCATAGAAAATCCGAGGGATTGTCCGCGTACATGGTCACGGAAGCCGTTGGTTATTTCGTTATCGTAATTTAAAACAGTACGGGAGAATGCGTTTTGGTGAAGAATAATATTTTTCTTTGCCTCAACATATTCGTCCATATCCTTGTGTATATCGAGATGATTGGGTGCTACGTTGGTAACCACCGCAACATCGGGACTTTTCCGCATGGAGATAAGCTGGAAAGAAGAAAGCTCTACAACAACAAAATCCTCAGGCTTAATGTTTTCAATTTCGGGTAGAAGAGGATTTCCGATATTTCCGCCTACATGAACCGTTTTGCCTTGTGCCTTAAGCATTTCGGCAATAAGCGTGGTGGTAGTGGTCTTTCCGTCAGAGCCTGTAACTGCAAAAATGGTTGCAGGGCAAAGGTCAAAGAAGACCTCCATCTCGCTGGTTACCGCAATACCCTTTTTGCGGGCGGCAGTAAGCTCAGGAAGATAAAAACTCATTCCGGGGGTACGGAAGATAATATCTACTTCTAAATTTTCTAAATAATCTGCACCAAGCCTAAGCTCTGCACCTGCCTCTTCAATACGGTCGGCAAGCTCACCTATTTGTTCGCGGCTGCGGCGGTCGCAAGCATATACACGCGCACCCTTTGAAAGGAAGTCCAAAATAAGAGGGGTGTTGCTGATACCTATTCCGCACATTGCGATTTTTTTGGATGAAATATTTTCCCAGAACTGTTTGCAGTCCAAGCTAATTCCTCCTTATATTTATATATATTTATTTTATTATACTTAAAACAGATAAAAATATCAACTTAAAATAAAAAGCTTTATAAAAAACATTAGAAAAAATTTAAATTTTGTGATAAAATCTATATGAGATTTTCGATACAGATGTAAGTCCGGCAGTTTTTGCGTGTGGTCGTATCGTTTATAAAAAACAGGAGAAAAAGTTATGAAAATAGGTTCAACTATAGTTTACGGCACACAAATCTGCAAAATTACAGATAAAAAAGATCAGACTTTTGGAAAAATCACACGGAATTATTATATTCTCACCCCTGTTTTTGACGAAAAAAATGTTATCTACGTCCCCTCTGATAATGAGAAGCTTGTAGCTAAAATGCGTAAGATATTAAGTGCAGAGGAAATTTATACACTTATAAAATCTATTCCCGAAACCGAAAAAATATGGATAGAGGACGATAAGCTTCGTGCTCAGGAATATAAGGCTATAATCGAAAGCGGAGACCGCGAAAAAATAATAATGATAATAAAAACCCTTTTCGAGCATAAAGGGGAGGTAGAGGCAAAGGGTAGAAAGCTTCACGCAGTGGATGAAATTATTTTATCCCGTGCCGAAAAAATGCTGTATGAGGAATTTGCCCTCGTTCTGGACATAAAAAAGGATGAGGTTGTCCCCTTTATTGCCGAGCAGATAGAGGTTAAAAAGAAGTAAAATAGTAAAACAGCAGGGCGACCACTGGTCGCTCTGCTGTTTTTTAGTCAACGAAATAAACTACTATATCTCTTCTTCCGAACTTTACACATTCGTTTTCAGTATTGAAGAAAAGGTCCATATCTGTACGGGTTCCCTTGATGAATCCACCTGTGTCTGCTGCTATTGCATAGCCGTAAACATACTTTCCGTCGGCAGAAACAATATACATTTTTGTGCCGTATGGAATTTCTTTAGGGTCTACAGCAACATATCCAGGTTTAGGATACTTTCCTGTAGCCATTCTGTTTCCTGTATGTGAATATGCAGTTGCACGAAGAGTCTTCTTAGAGGTGTACTTTACAGGCTTTCCGTTAGAATCAAGTAAAAGATCGTCGGGAGCATCTAAGGTTGAGATGCAGGGAACATCATTTGCGTTTGTAACACCGTTTCCTGCATACTGAGGAGAACTTGTGCCATAAACGGTAGTCTTGTCAATAGCATACTCGGTGATATTTTCGCCTAACACCTTGGCAGAAACTGCAATGCCGTTAACGTATTTTACACAGTAGGTAACGGTTTTTGTTCCAACCTTTCCAGAGGTTACAAAGCTGGTGTTTGTATCGTAGTCAGAAGAATAAACAACGTCGGTGCCGTAGGGGATAGCCTCGGTCTTGGTTTCGGTAACATACTCTACGTCGGTAATCTCTACGGTAGTAGCCTTATCGATATAGCTGTATTTGGGAATGCTGAGGGTATCGTTTTCGTCTATTTTAATATTAAGACCCTTTAGAATACTCATAAGGTCGCCCTCGCATACGGTATAGGTTGTAACCTTGTCACCTATTTTAACAGTAAGGGGAACGAGATAATCAATTTCAACCTTTGTAGAAAACAGATGATTGGAAACATTAACGATTTCGTAGTCGCCGCTTTCAAGGGAAATGTTTTTTAAGGTCGAGTCAAGATTTGAAGAAAGACCCGAAGCGGTGTAGATGCGTCTGCCGTCAAAAACGGTTACTGTGTGAGCAGAGCAAACTACTGTGAGTACGATTGCTGTAACGGTAAGCACAAGACTTACGGCTGCAGGAATGTTTCTTTTGATAACTTCAAGAGCTGCCAAAGAATACTTTGAGGCAAACATCTTAATTTTCTGTAACATCATAAACTCCTTTGATTCGTGTTCCTTTTCGGAATCGTTTTTCGGCAAGTAAATTTCAGTTCTTGGGTATTATAGCCTTCGAAGTTGCATATGTCAAACTAAAATCGTACCGTTAAATTGTGCAAGATGCACAAAAATTACAAATAAATTACGAAAAGTTACAAGCTTGTAACCGTTTTAAAAGGGATTTTTCTTTGATTTTTTTGTGCAAACCTACAAAAAAGCTAAATATAACTTAGATGCAGCGTCTAAAATTGGGGTAAAAGGGCGTTTTTAGTGGTTTATTCCCCGAAAATGATTTACAAACACTATATGATGTGTTAAGATAAATACAGTTTATATTCTAAATATTCCCTTATTTTTGGTTTTGTATACCAATTAATAGCTACACAACCTATTTTAGGAGGTAGAAATATGCATCTGAAAGCAGAAATAATGGATAATGCTGCAGTAAAGCGGGCACTTAAGCGTATTGCCCACGAAATACTGGAACGAAACGGCGGCTGCGAAAACATTTGCTTTGCAGGGATTAAGAACGGTGGAATTCCATTAGCAGAGATGCTTGCAAATAATATATATGAAATAGAAGGTGCAACTATACCTGTCGGGGTAATAGATACCGTTCCTCACCGTGACGACCGTGCTGAAGTAGCTGCCTGCAAGTCGGGCGGCTCGGATATTCCCTTTGATGTTAACGGTAAAAGGGTAATTATGGTAGATGATGTCCTTTGCACTGGGCGAACCGCCCGTGCCGCAATGGAGGCTATTATATCCTTTGGCAGACCTGACTGTATTCAGCTTGCTGTTCTTATTGACCGCGGCCACCGAGAGTTTCCTATTCGTGGCGACTATGTGGGAAAGAATATACCCACCTCTAAGAATGAAGCAATCGTGGTACGGGCAGCACCTGATAGAGAGGATGCCTGTGTAAAAATTTACGAGCTGTAGCATAATACACATATAATATATATACCGAGGTGAAAAGATGGCAAAGGTTATGGCGGCAATGTCGGGCGGTGTTGACAGCTCGGTAACGGCTGCTTTATTGAAGGAACAGGGATATGACACCTGCGGAGGCACCTTGCGGCTTTACGAGGCAGACGGCAAGGATAACAAGGAAATAAAAGACGCAAAAAGTGTGTGCGAGGCTCTCGGTATAGAGCATTTTGTATATGATATGCGTGAGGCTTTTCGCCGCGAGGTTATAGACCGTTTCTCACAGGAATATGCCATGGGGCTTACCCCAAATCCTTGCATTGAGTGTAATAAATTTATAAAATTCGGTGGCTTGCTTGATAAGGCTATAGAGCAGGGTTGTGATTATATTGCTACGGGTCATTATTCAAAAATCGGATTAGATAAGGCAACGGGCAGATATGTGCTTTACCGTCCTGATGACCGCAAAAAAGATCAGACATATGTGCTCTGGCGTCTTTCGCAGTATCAGCTTTCTCATATATTAATGCCCCTTGCTGGGCTTACCAAAAATAGGGTCAGAGAGATTGCGCATAGCTATGGCTTTGTTTCGGCAGGCTCTAAAGAAAGCCAAGATATATGCTTTGTGCCCGACGGCGACTACGCTGCCTTTCTTGAAAAATATGAAAATAAGGTATTTAACAAAGGTAACTATATAGATATTTACGGAAATATTCTTGGCACCCATCTCGGCCATCAGCATTATACTATCGGGCAGAGAAAGGGGCTTGGAATAGCTCTCGGCAAGCCGCAATTTGTCATTTCAAAAGACCCTTCTACTAACGAAGTAGTTTTAGGCGATGAGGAGCATATATTTAAAAAACTCATATATATAAAAGACATTAATATGATAGGAACAGAGTTTCCTACAGGTGATATTTCCTGTACCGCAAAGCTTCGGTATAGTGCAAGGGATGATAAATGTATACTGCATCCCATTGGAGAAAATGAGGCTGTACTTGAATTTGAAACTCCTCAGCGAGCACCCTCGCCTGGGCAGTCGGGTGTATTTTACAGTGTAGATGCTGTTTTAGGCGGTGGAAAAATAACAAGAGGTGAATAGGATGGAACAAATAATAGAAAAAACAATTAAAAACCTGCGTGCAAATAATATGGAAGCTTTTTATGCCAAAAAAAAAGAAGATGCGGTAAATATAGTAAAAGATATACTTAAAAAGGGAGATGTTATTTCCTGCGGAGGCTCGGTTACCCTTTCGGAGTGCGGAATTACAGAGCTTATGAAATGTGGGGACTATGTTTTTCTTGACAGGTCAAAGGAGGGACTTACCCGAGAGGATATAAACGATATATATCGCAAAACATTTTCTGCAGATGCCTTTATTACCTCGTCTAATGCCGTAACCGAAAACGGAGAACTTATAAATGTAGACGGTAACGGAAACCGCGTTGCGGCTATAACCTACGGACCAAAAACGGTTATCTGTGTTGTGGGAACAAATAAAATTGTTGAAGATGTAAAGGCAGGCTTTGAAAGGATAAAGACCGTTGCTGCACCTAAAAATGCCGTAAGACTTAACTCTGATACCCCTTGCAGAGAATTGGGGCATTGCATTTATCCTGACGGCGATATTGCTACAGGCTGTAAAAGCCCCGAACGCCTTTGTGCCCATTATACTGTAGAAGGCTTTCAAAGAATAAAAAATAGAATTAAAGTAATAATTTGCGGCGAGCCGTTAGGTTATTAAAATGAAACACCTCACATATAATCATTATATGTGGGGTGTTATTATATGAAAACAATTATATCTATCTTATTATCTGTATTATTAGTTGTAAGCTGCGGCTTTACAGTGGCGGCAGATACAGTGAGTATGGAGTATGAGGGTGTAGACCTTGACACTCCGCTTGAGGAAAACCTGCAGGCAAATGCTTCTATAGGGGAAAGCTTACAAATTAATGCAAAATCCGCAATACTTATGGAGTATAATACAGGAAAGGTGCTTTACGAAAAGGATTCCGACCAGCGTTTAGCTCCTGCTTCCATAACAAAAATAATTAGTCTTATTCTGGTAATGGAGGCTATTGAGTCGGGAAAGCTGAGCCTTGATACCGAGGTTACCGCGTCCGAGCATGCCGCATCCTTGGGCGGCTCGCAAATATGGTTAGAGCCTAATGAAGTAATGACGGTGGATGAATTACTTAAGGCTACCGTTATAGCTTCAGCGAATGATGCTACCGTAGCTTTGGCAGAGGCTGTGGCAGGAA
>JAZUNC010000149.1:0-7460 GCA_045603945.1 Acutalibacteraceae bacterium
GGGCACCGACAAATGGGGAATGCATATATAATATTCCCAATATAGCTTTTGAAAAAAATTTTCAGCAAAAAGCCATTACTAAAATTAGTAAAAGCCCTCACGCGTATAATATAGATTTTATTCATATATGCGACACCGAAAAAGGAAGGTGAAAAAGACAATGCCAAGAGCCTCAAAATCAATAAATTCGGTCACAGGACACCGCACAAAAGCCGAAAAAGAGCACCGAAAAAATGCAGAAAATGCATTAAAAACGGGTGCAAAATTAAAGGAGTTTCCCGAGGTCAAATCCAACCCGATAGCACACTCACAGTTCGGCCGCGTTAAAAAACTACTTAAGGCTAACGATAAGGACGATGATATGTATTCGGCTGTGGTCAACAGGTATTGTTTACTTTATGCCGAGTGTAAGGAGTATGAAAAGCTCAAGGATGCATATTCCGCCTCAATAATCGAACTTAGTAAGGATAAACATCTTATCGTTGAGGGTTTTGCAGTTGACTGCAAGGACACTATATCGCTGACCGCATACTATAAGCTCAAAAGCACCTATTCAAAGACCATAAGTGCACTGGATGCAATGATAATGTCGAAGCGGAAAATGATGCTTGACATAGAAAAAGAGAACCTGATGACCGTTGCAAGCGGACTACGCTCTATTCCAAAGAAGCCAATAGAACCCGATGTCGACCCTCTTGTGAAAGCACTGAGTGACGATGATTAAAGAAAGCAGAGCTTATCTGTATGCCAAGTGGTGTCTTGAGGAGGATAACAACCGTGTAGGTATTTATATCAAAAAGCAATGCCAAGCCTGGATAGATATATGCGACGGTAAAGACCCCGAAGCATATATCGATGAAAAGACATACAGAAAAATTCTTAAGCTGCTTCATCTGATGAACCATCCCGACCTGCAGTGTCCTATGGATGAAGGTCTTGAAGATTATGCTTGGTTGCTTATTACTGCTGTGTTTTGCACAAAGCACGTCGAAACCGGCAACCGATATTACCGAACTGCTCTGCTCAAAATTTGCAGAAAGAACTTCAAGACCTTTACAGCAGCAGTTATTTTCATAATTGCTATGCTTATAGAGCCGCGATTCAGCCGTTTTTTCTCGGTTGCTCCCGACCTTAAGCTGTCTAAGGAACTGCAGATTGCTATCCGCAAAATAATTAAAAGTTCACCCCTTCTTAACAAGGATAAATATTTTAAGCCAATGCGTAGTGAGATACGCTGTCCTATAAACGAAACCGAATACACTCCTCTTGCTTATTCGGAGGACCGTATGGACGGTAAGCTCGCCGCAATGTTTCTTGCCGATGAAGCGGGAGCAATGGACAGTTACCCGGTGGAGGCGATGCGGTCATCGCAGTTGACCCTTAAAAACAAGCTTGGAATCATAATATCTACCGAATATCCTAACGACAACAATGTACTTATTGATGAAACCGACATAGCTAAAAAGACCTTAGACGGTCTGCTTGAAGATAAGCGGTATTTTGCCCTTATTTACGAGCCGGATATTGAATATCAGGCAGGCGACCAATGGAAAACTGCTGACGATGCTATTTATCAATCAAACCCCGTGGCGGTTTCTCTGCCATATGTCTTTGACGAGCTTGTTAAAATGCGAGTTTTAGCAATTCTCTACGAAAACAAAAGAGAGAACTTTATCTGCAAACACCTGAATATGCACTATAAATCTCTCGGTGTAGAGGGATTTGTAGATATCAGCAAGGTTAAAGAGTGTGTTATTGAGGAGAATTTAGAGTTTTGGAAGGGCAAAAGAGTATACCTCGGGCTTGACCTTTCACAGTCTGATGATAATACCTCGGTCGCTATGGTGACCCTGCACGAAGGAAAGATTTATGCTAAGGTATGGGGCTTTATCCCAAAAGAAGCGGTTGAAGTAAAATCATCACGCGAAGGTGTGGACTATAAAAAGCTCATAAAAGACGGCGTTTGTTTTGAGTGTGGCGGCGAGATTATCGATTACCGTTTTGTTGAAAGATTTATACTTTCTATCCCTGAAAAATACGGGGTTGAAATAGTACAGCTTGGTTTCGACCGTTATAACGCTATTTCTACCGTTCAGAAGCTGGAGAACGACGATAAAAACCCCATAGAATGTGTGGAAATCAGGCAACATTCTTCTGTTCTGCATCAACCCACAAAGCTTCTAAGGGAAAATATTCTTGAAAAACTGTTCCGATACGACCGCAACAGGCTGCTTGAAATAAACTTTCAAAATGCCCGCTGCACGCGTGATACAAACCTCAATATGTATGTAAACAAAAAGAAATCAAAAGGTAAGGTAGATATGGTAGTTTCTATAATTAACGCACTGTATTTGCTAATTATAAACGAGATTCTAAACGCCTCAGAGAGTTGGGGCGGCCAAAGCATTTAAAGGCTGAAAGGTGGTTAAAAAATGCCATTTTGGAAAAAGAAAAAAGTTGAGGAGCTTAGAGCCGATGCGACAGAAACGTCAGCCGAAAGAGGTGGCGAAAGTGTGACCTTAGAACAGCTGTTAGGCGGCAGTGAAACTTCACGAAGCTTGGCTTTGCAAATTCCTGCAGTGACATCGGCAGTTAACAAACTCGCCAATACTGTTGCCCGTCTGCCTATTAAGCTCTATTCAAAAAGCGACGGAAAACCAAAGGAGATTACCGATGACCGTCGGCCTTTTCTGCTTAATATAGATAGCGGCGACACACTTGATATAGTCAATTTTTGGCGTTCTGTGCTCGAAGATTACTATCTCGGTAAGGGCGGTTATATCTATATCGATAAGCATCACGGCAACTATCGGTCGCTTCGCTATGTGGACTGTACGCGTATAGCGATTATGACCAACCAAAACCCCATTTTTAAGGATTACGACATATTCGTAGACGGTGAGAGGCATTACCCTTTCGAGTTTATAAAAATACTTCGTAAAACCAAAGACGGAGCCAAATCAAAATCTGTCACCGAGGAAAACAGCAAAATACTTTCTGTCGCCTATGACACTATGGTTTTTGAGAAAAAACAGGTCAAAAAAGGCGGCAATAAGCGTGGATTTTTTAAAGCAAAAAACAAATTATCCAAAGAGGCTATGGATGACCTGAAAAAGGCTATAAAAGCTTATTACGGTGACGGTGAAGAATCTGAAAACAATATGATTCTCAATGATGGTATTGATTTTCAAGAGACTTCTGCCACATCCGTAGAGCTTCAGCTTAACGAAAATAAACGTACCAATTCAGATGAAATTTTCAATATTTTCGGTTTTCCTTCCACTATCATCCGCGGCGGAGCTACCGATACCGATAAACAGCTTTTCAATGATGCTGTGGTCGAATTGTTAAATCTTATTGAAGCGGCTTTAGATAAAGATTTATTGACCGAAGCGGAAAAGGAATTCAAATACTTTGCCTTTGATACACGTGAGTTGACACGAGGCAACATTAAAGAGCGTTACGAAGCCTATGAAATCGGACTTAAAAACCGATTTTTGCAGGCGGATGAGGTTAGAGCTGAAGAAGACAGAGAACCTCTCGGCTTTAATTTTGTAACACTTGGCCTCGGTGATGTGCTTTTAGACCCCAAAACGAAAGAAATATATGTACCAAACACGGGTGAAAAAGGCAAATTGAAAACAGCGAAAGGTGGTGAAAAAGAATGAGGATAGAGCTCAGAGCAGACGGCTTACATATTAACGGCTATGTAAATGTCACGGGCAAAAAGTCGCGACCTGTCGTTACTCCTCACGGCCGCTGTATCGAGGTTGTGGAGGAACGAGCTTTTGAAAGGGCTATAGCCAAGGCAGGAGAAGTATGTGTAACGGTAGACCATGACAACTCACATATTTACGCCTCCACACGCGACGGCACTTTGAAAATGTATGAGGACAATATAGGACTTCACGCAGATGTTTTAATTACCGACCCTGACCTTATAGAAATTGCTAAAAAAGGCAACATCCGCGGTTGGAGCTTTGGTATGCACAATGTGGTTGACACCCTTGAACAGCGTACAGACGATTTACCGTTACGCCGCATCAAAGACTTAGAGTTAGACCACCTGACCCTTGTGGTAAAAAAACAGCCTTGTTACGCCGCCACTTCGGTTGAAGTTCGTGCAGACAGTGAAGACTGCATTGAACACAGAGCCTTTGACGATGAAGTGAACCTTATCGTCCCATCCGCACCGGGCGAAGCCTACTACGCATCCTATCAAAACAGAATAGACGCATTAAAAAATACTTAACAGGTATTTTTAATAAAAAGAAAGAAGGAAAATTTTATGCTTAAAAAACTTTATGAAAAAAGAGACAGCCTTAAGAGTCAGTTAAATGATATTCTCGGTAAGGTTAAGACCGAGGAGCGTGCCATGAACGACGAGGAAAACGCTGAGTTCGAACGCATCGAGGGCGAAATCAAAAACATTAACAGAACTATTGCCGCCGAGGAGCGTGCACGCAACATTCCTGCACCTGCCGCAGGAGATAACGGAAGCGGCTCTGGTGACGGTGAGCCCACCACAGAGCAGGTTGAAGAGCGTGCTTTCGCAAGTTATGTTCTGGGAAAAGCTATTGAAAATCGTGCAGGAACTCAGCTCACACAGGGCAATAACGGCGGCATTGTAGTTACAACTATTGCCGACAGAATTATAGAGGAAGTTAAAAATCTCGTTCCTTTCCTCAAAATATCGGATGTTATCACTACAAACGGTAAAATCTCTATCCCTGTATATACCGAAGACGGTGAAAATGCTGTTACCGCCGATTATGTTGATGAAGGTGAAGACATCTCCGACAACATTGGTAAGTTTATTACCGTAGACCTTGTTGGCTATGTGCTTGGTTCCCTTGCACTTGTGTCCAACAAGCTTAAGAATAACACCGATATTGATGTTACAAGCTTTGTAATCAAGCGTGTGGCTGAAGCGGTTGCTGAGAAGCTCGAAAAAGAGTGTGTTGTTGGAACTGAAGGTAAAATCAGCGGTATACTTTCCGCAAAGAAAGTAATTGTAGCAGCATCTGCTACCGCCATCACCTACGATGAGCTTGTCAGATTAAAGCACAGCATTCCTCAGCGTTTCCGTGCAAATGCTCGGTGGACCATGCATCCTTCAACATACACAGCATTGTGTCAGCTCAAGGACCAGAACGGACATCCTTATTTCAAGGAATCAGAATATAAGATTCTTGACCTTCCCGTTATTGAGTCTGATTCTATGCCTACCATCGCAAGCGGAAAGAAAGTAATCTCTATCGGAGATTTCACCGGCTTTTCCATTAAAGCTCCCAAGAGCATTGAGGTTAAAGTTCTTCTTGAAAAGTTTGCGACCCGCAATATGATTGGCGTACTCAGCTTTGCTGAGTTTGACGGCAAAATTTCTAACGAGCAGAAATTCAGCACTCTGCAGATGGCTTAATCGGAGGTATAACCTATGAAAGTTAAGGCTCTTACAAGCTTTGCAGGTCCTGTGACTATGTTCGGCGGTGAGACAAGAGATATAACCGATGAAAAGGTGCTTAACGACCTTATCAAATGCGGTTATGTTGAAGCGGTTGAGGATGCAAAAGCATCCCCACCGCCTGCCGAGGATGACGGCTCTGCTGAGCCCCCTGCCGCACCTAAGGCAGGTAAAAACGGCAAAAGCAATAAATAAGGACGGTAAACAAAATGAAGCTCAGCGAACTTGACGACAACACTTTAAAAGAATATTGCGGAATAGATGAGGACACAGGGCTTTTAGAGGTTTATAAAGGTGCGGCTAAGGCTTTTATCAAAGAAAACACCATACTTAAAACCGATGAAGATATTGACAAGCACGAAGATGTGACCCTTGCATATATGGTGCTTGTCAACGATATGTCTTTAAACCGCGATTATGTTGTTAATCGCGAGAGCCTCAACCCAACCGTTGAAAAAATACTTGCCCTTTATTCCGCCCACCTTGTTTCTGGAGGCGATTTGGAGTGACCTTTAATAAGCGTATTCAGATACAGCGTGAGGTTAAAGACGGCGAAGGCTCTTTTGCTGACACCGAGTGGGAAACCGAAAGAACGGTATGGGCTAACTGGGTCAACGTCCACGGCTCTGAAGTGTGGGCCGCCGAAAGCGTTCAGGCACAGAAGCCCGCCACCGTTACCCTGCGTTACGGTGATTACACCAAAACCATCGACGAAACCTGTCGTATCGTTTACAAAGATACTTCCTACGATATTGTTTCTATCGATAACGTGAAGGAGCAGAACCGTTTAATTGAAATCAAGGTAAAGGCGGCAGCCAATGGCTAAAAAAAGAGCATGGTCTAACCGAGGCGGAAAAGCTTCATATGGAAAATCGGCATTATCGGCTAAATTCACGGTACCCGATATGTCAGGCTTCTTTGCTCAGATAGAGGCTCTTGGAAAAAATATCGACGATGCCTGTAAAAAAGCTGTAGATGCAACGCTACCTATAATCGAAAAATCTATGATTGAGGGTGCCGAGCGACACCGCGACAAGGGTGAGGTGGTAGATGCCATTGAAACTGTTGCCGCAAAACAGCAGGGTAATTTTATTTACGGTCAGGTAGGCATTAACCTTGATAAGCACCCCGAAGCCTTTGAGGGCGTTTTTCAGGAATACGGCGACGGTCACTCTGCCGAATTTCCTGACCCCTTCGTCCGCCCTGCGGTGGATGATAACCGCAGGGAGATTAACAAAGTTATTAAACAAACCTTAAAGAAGGAAGGTATGCCCGTTGAGTAAGTGGATTGACGCAGCCGAAGCGGCTCTTGCAGATATAAAAAAAGTAAGTAAAACACCGTATGACTACGGTAAGTTCAGTTCATCTGACAAGCAGTTGCCCGACAGCTACATAGTCTATTTTCTTGTCAGCAACCCACCCGGACTTTTTGCCGATAACAAAGAAGTGTCAAGCGTTCCGCGAATTCAGGTAAGCTTCTTTTTCAAGAAGAAAAAGGCTCTCCTCACTATGATGGACACAATAAAGACCAACTTTGTTAAACATGGATTTGTCCGAGCTGGGGAGGGCAATATCCCTTTTCAAAAAGACACCGGCCATTACGGTTGGCGTTGTGATTTTAATTTTTATGAAAGCAGGTAAAAACTATGCCAGATAATGAAAAAGTATATGGTGAAGTATGCGGTTGCGATAGCGTGCATTTCGCTTTAGTCAACGAAGACAGCAAGGAAAAGTATGAGGCAGGAACACCGCGGTATCTTGCGCCCGCAGCAGAAATCACCCTTGATTATGCAGAAAACCTCACACCCCGTCATTATGACAATGTTGCCTTCTTTATGGAGGTCGACGATGACGACACCAAAGTAAACCTTGTTTTGTCGGGTGTGCCTAACGATGAAGCTGCCGTGGTTCTCGGCCTTCCCTATGATGCCTCAACAGGTACCATCATCGAGACAACCCCTAAGCCGCCTTGGGTAGCGGTTTCGGGAAGAATGGA
>JAZUNC010000150.1:0-5402 GCA_045603945.1 Acutalibacteraceae bacterium
GTCCCGCAGTTGAGGCAGGGGAAAAACTTGGCTTTTTACCTGGCGACCTGCAATCAAAGGTTGACCCCTATCTCCGCCCTCTTTACGATGCACTCTTTGATATGCTGGGAGCTGAAAATTGTCAAAAGTGTCAGGAGCGTGGCGATATAGAGGTAGCCCCTCTTGCTTATATGCGTGGCAGAACTTTGGATGATAGCTTTATAATTCTTGACGAAGCACAAAATACAACCTGTGAGCAGATGAAAATGTTTTTAACCCGACTTGGATTTAATTCTAAAGCAGTAGTTACAGGGGACATCACTCAGATAGATTTGCCTGACGGAAAAAAATCAGGACTTAAGGATGCGGTTTCGGTTCTTAAAAAGGTTGAAGATATTGCTATTATAAGGCTTAGCGGTAAAGATGTTGTGCGTCATAAGCTTGTGCAGGCAATAATCAATGCATATGAAAAATCCGAGGAGCAAAGGAACAGACAAAATGGTAAAAATTAATTTTGCAAACAGGCAAAGAAAAACGAAGCTGCCCGAAAACATTAAAAAACTTGTTGTTTCTGCAGTTGAGGCTTCGCTAAAAACTGAAAATTTTAATGCCAATGCAGAGGTGAATGTTACCTTTGTAAGCGATAAAAAAATCAAAGAGATAAATTCCTTGTTTAGAAATATTGATAGCTCTACAGATGTTTTATCGTTTCCTTTAGGTGAGGACGGTAGCTATGATACTAATCCCGAAAATGGTTGTCTTATGCTTGGCGATGTAATAATATCTATCGATCATGCACTATCTCAGGCAGAAATGTTCGGACACGGTGTTGACCGCGAAATCGCATATCTTACGGTACATTCGGTTTTTCACCTTCTTGGCTATGACCACGAGGAAGAGGCAGAAGAGAAAAAGCTGATGCGAAGCAAGGAAGAAAAAGCATTGACTATTAAAGGACTTGAAATAATTTAGGACGGTATATTATGGATAAAACATATTCATCATTTATTGCTATAGTTGGACGGCCAAATGTAGGCAAGTCCTCACTCATAAACAAAATCCTCGGACAAAAGGTTGCAATAGTTTCTGACAAACCCCAAACCACCCGCACCAGAATCATGGGGGTTCTCACACAAGGGGACAAGCAGTTTGTGTTTGTCGACACCCCTGGCTTTCATAAACCGAGAAACACTCTTGGAGAAAACATGATGAGAGCGGTAGGCAGTGGTCTTAGTGATGTTGACGCTGTAATGCTTGTGGTTGAAGCGGCACCGAAATTCACCTTTGATAAGGATAATCTCCCTGCGGCAGAGCTTGAGCTTATCAGCGAAATTAAGCGTAGAAAACTACGTGCGTTTCTTGTGATTAATAAGGTTGATTTGCTCCTTGACAAGGAAGAATTATTTGAAATTATAACAGCTTACAGTAAGCTTTATGATTTTGATTCGGTTATTCCTGTTTCAGCCAAAAAAGGCGATGGTATCGATATAATTGTAAATGAAGCTACAGCATATCTTAAACAATCACCCCATTATTTCGACAGTGAAGATGTGACCGACCAGAACGAAAAGGTGATGGTTGCTGAAATGATACGAGAAAAGCTGCTTCGTTCTCTGGATAAAGAGGTGCCACACGGTATTGCAGTGGATATTGAGAGATTTTATGAGCGTGACACCGCAAACGGAGAGCCGATTTTAGAGGTTGAGGCAACCATATATTGCGAAAAGGATTCTCATAAGGGAATCGTCATAGGAAAAGGCGGAGCAATGCTTAAAAAGATAGGTGCAAATGCCCGAAGAGATATCGAAAATTTCTTTGGTATTCGTGCCTCGGTTAAGCTTTGGGTAAAGGTAAAGGAAGATTGGCGAAACCGTCAAGGTTTAATCCATACCTTCGGGCTTGACTGATTTTTCCTATTATAAATTTTCACTCCTGTAAGATACTATTATCAGTAATTTACGGGAGGCTGAAAATCTATTATGGACGAGTATTGGCAAAAGTTTGTTAGCGACGGAAAGGTAGAATCCTACCTTAATTATAAAGAACATTCAAAGACACAGGACTATACTGAAAATGGAACAAACACTGGTTACGATAGACGGACTGATAATAAAGGAACAGAATATCG
The DNA here is from genome assembly GCA_045603945.1 of Acutalibacteraceae bacterium. Classification (GTDB taxonomy): domain Bacteria; phylum Bacillota; class Clostridia; order Oscillospirales; family Acutalibacteraceae; genus SFWF01. The sequence goes on from JAZUNC010000150.1 coordinate 2,108, forward strand.
GTGACAATGATAAAATTGTCACCGTTTTGTCGCGTAATAACGGGATTATCAGTGCATATGCAAGCGGTGCGAAGAGCATTAAAAGTAAAAAGGGTGCCGCAACCTGTTTGTTGTCCTATTCTTCTTTAACCCTTAAGAAAAAAGGCGACTCTTACAGAATAACCGAAGCTACACCGCTTGAGGTCTTCTTCAAAACAGGAAACGATATAGAGGCTTTAGCTTTAGCACAGTATTTCTGTGAGCTTGCTTTTTATCACGCTCCAAACGACGAAAATTGCGAGTATGTTCTGCGTTTGTTTCTTAATGCCCTATATTTTCTCGGCGAAAAAAAGAGAAACATTCATCTTATTAAAGCAATTACAGAACTGAAGCTGATGTCGCTTACGGGATATATGCCGAATCTTGTTGCTTGCAAGAAATGCCTTAAATATGAAAATGACCTGATGTATTTTGACACTTCTGAGGGCTGTCTTTACTGTGCCGAATGTGTGCCGTACGAAAAGAATTTTGCCGTAATAAACTGTACTCTTATAATGGCTATGAGGCATATAATATATGCTGAATTCTCCAAGCTATTTTCCTTCACTCTTCCTGATGAGGCGGCTATTGCACTCTCAAGCATTACTGAAAAATACCTTGTTAACAAAACAGAACACAACTTAAAGACCTTACAGTTTTTTAAATCTCTTTTTTAAGGAAATACATATATGTACGAATTTGAAAAATACTACAATTCTTTAGAGCTTTCATCAGTTCTTCATCTACTGGCAGAGCAGGCAACAATAAGTGCCGCCAAGGATGCTGCCTTAAGGCTCAAACCGTTTAGTGACATAGATACGGTTAAAGCTGAGCTTGAAAAGACCGATGAAGCTTATATACTTTCTGCAAAGTACGCCACCCCCTCTTTTGGCAATCCTACAGACCCCAATGGTTTGCTGACAAGATGTGAGGTTGGAGCAGGGCTTAATATGGGCGAGCTTTTATCTCTTGCCGATTGTCTGCGAATTATCAGAACGGTGAAAGAGTGGCGTAATAATATATCCGAATCGGCTGTTTCAAAGCTTAATGATTTGTTTAGCTTGCTTACGCCAAATAAGTATCTTGAGGATTTAATAAATTCTGCTATCAAAAGCCCCGACGAAATGCACGATAATGCTTCGGTACAGCTTGCTGAAATCCGCAGAAAGATGCGTAGAGAAGCCTCCGCAATTAAGGATAAGCTCGACTCTATTGTGAAGAATCACGGAAAAGCCAAATATCTGCAGGAGGCTATAGTCACTCAGCGTGACGGTAGATATGTAGTTCCCGTACGTTCAGAGTTTAAAAGCGAGATACCTGGTATCGTTCACGATACATCTTCTTCGGGTGCTACCTTGTTTGTAGAGCCTATGTCAGTTGTTGAATCTAACAATGAAATAAGGGTATTGATGGCACAGGAAAGGGAAGAAATCGAGAGAATACTCTCTTTGCTTTCGGCTAAGGTTGCAGAGTTCTGTGATACTATTCGCATTTCTTATACCGCTATTGCAGAGCTTAATTTGATTTTTGCCAAGGCAGATCTTGCATATAAAATGAAAGCAACGATGCCTGTAATTAATAATGACGGCAAAATTATTTTAAAGAACGCAAGACATCCTCTCATTGACAGAAATAAAGTAGTGCCCATTTCAGTAACGCTTGGAGTAGATTACGATACCTTAGTTATAACAGGACCCAATACGGGAGGAAAGACTGTTACGCTTAAAACCGTGGGTCTGCTTACCTTAATGGCTATGTGCGGTTTACTGATTCCTGCAGATGACGGTAGCGAACTGTCTTTCTTTGAAAGAGTCCTTGTAGATATAGGCGACGAACAAAGTATAGAGCAGTCCCTTTCTACCTTTTCTTCCCATATGGTTAATCTTATAAAAATACTCGATGAATCGGTCCATACAAGCTTAGTATTGCTTGATGAGGTTGGCGGAGGAACCGACCCAATAGAGGGTGCGGCTCTTGCAAAAGCAATTCTTATAACACTTGCAAATAATGGTGCTAAAACCGTTGCAACCACACACTATCCTGAGCTTAAGAGCTATGCAATAGATACTTTAGGGGTTGAGAACGCATCCTGCGAATTTGACATTAAAACCTTAAAGCCTACCTACAAGCTTTTAATTGGTGTTCCGGGAAAATCCAATGCGTTTGCTATTTCTAAAAAGCTCGGAATCCCTGAAGAAGTTGTTTTAATGGCGGATTCCTTTATTTCCGAGCAAGATCGGGAGCTTGACCGAGTTACAGAAGCGCTTGAAAAGGCAAGACAGGAAGCCGAGAGGGAGCGTAATAAGGTCCAAAGTATGAAACTAAGGGCTGAAAAAGCTTTGAAAGATGCGGAAAAGGCCTTATCAGAAGCAGAAATTAAACGCGAATCCATACTCGAAAAGGCAAAGAATGATGCATCTTATATAATTGATAATGCAAGATATAAATCGAATAGCCTGATTTCCGAACTTGAAGATATTAAAAAGCAGTTTACTGCAGAAAATGCATCTGAATTATACGGTAAGGCAAAGCGTGCAAGTAAACAGACAATAGAGGATATCGAAAAGGTTTCTGACCCTGTTTCGAAGAAAGCAGACAGCGATTATGTTTTGCCCCGACAACTTGTTGTGGGTGATAATGTAACCGTTTATGATTTGAATAAGCAGGCAGTTGTCGAGCAAATTTCCAAAGATGGTAAGCGTGTCTTCGTAGCTATGGGTGTTTTGAAATCTTGGACAGATATTTCAAATATAAGACTTAATCAGCAGACAAAGAAATCCGAGCCCACCACAGGGAAGACAAGAAGGGTTACAGGAGTTAAATCTAAGGCAGAGCGGGATGTCCGTTATGAATTTGATATGCGTGGTATGACTGTGGATGAAGGCATTATGGAGCTTGACCGATATATTGACGGAGCAGTTCTTGCAGGAATACCGAGCGTAACGATTATACACGGTAAGGGAACGGGTGCGCTTAGAAAGGCTGTTCACTCGTATTTAAAGTCTAACAAAAACATTATAACCTTCCGTTTAGGTGTATTTGGGGAAGGTGAAGCAGGGGTTACAATAGCCGAAATCAAGTAAATTTGTAATGAGCGTGATACTACAATTTCTCCACAGGATTTTTGTAATATAGGACATGGTTCTCGTAGTATATTTAATTGTAGAGAATATTTTAGGAGAATCCTGTATGAAGTATGTAGTCATTACAAAAAAGCACTTAATGATTTTTTGCAGCTGCTTCTTAGCATCTGTCATCGCAATAGTTTGCTCGGTGG
>JAZUNC010000151.1:0-3151 GCA_045603945.1 Acutalibacteraceae bacterium
TAGCATTAAGTTTACCTGTGAAGTAGCTGTAGTAGAGTTTAAGTCCGCGGTTTCCGCCGCCTACAAGACCACCTGTGGTCTGTCCCTTAATTACTACGCTTTCATCAGCAGAGCAGCCCATAACTGTTGCATAGGATGAGCCTGAGCCTTTTACAAATCCTACGATGGCTGCTGCATATCCCGTACCCGAGATATAAGAGTCGCGAACATGTACGTTCTTAATTACAGCATTTCCGTCAACATAGGGGAAAAGACCTGTATAAATGTTTGTGAACTCGGTTATTTTCTTTTCCTGATTTGTTTCAGGGTCAACAACCATTTTCTCTGTAACCTTCTCAGGTTTGTCGTTGACATACAGACCGTAAATTTTCTTTCCGCATCCATCGAAGTTACCTTCGAAGAGGTAGCTGGCATTATAGTCTGCACTATACCATACAGAGGGGCTATTAGACATCCAATTTTTATTGGTGGTTTTGTTAATATAAATGTCTGCACCCAGCTTATAGTACTTGCCCTTGGTGTTTCTGCTTTCGATAAGGTATCTAAGCTGTTCTACGTTCATAATTACGTAAGGATCAGCCTGTGTTCCCTTACCGCCTGCATATACATCAGAGTCTCCGGACATATCGGTGTTTTCACCGTTATAGTTCTTGAAGACCGCAAGCATAGGTGTAGCTCCGTCTACAATCTTCCAAATGTTTGTATAGTCAAGACCCGACATAGAGGTCTTAGCCTTTGCACCAACCATATCATCAGAGTCAACGATATATGTCCACTCTTCAAGCATGTAGGGTGACTTAGCGTTGGTGTATACGTTCTTATGAACGCCTACAGTGTCATCAGATTCTTCGTCTGTATTATTTGTAGTAAGTATCGATGCAACGCCCTTCTTGAAGCCAATGTAAGGAGGCACGCCTAAGGAGTAAACGTTTTCAAGCTTGTAAGCACAATCCCAAGCAGTACCGATTATACCGTTGGTACGCTCGCCTGCGTTTGCGCCCGAAACAGCAGCCTTGCTATAGCTGTTAGCAATATAAACTGCGGGCTTGTTTCCGTCAATAGGATCGTTGTTTCTTGCGTAGCCTAAAATTCCTGCGGCACCGCCGTTTCCTGTAGATGTGTACATAATGTTACAGGTATCGTCTGCAAAGCAGCCTTCTACAGAAACTAACTTTCCGCTCTTATGAACGGTAGAACCGATAAGTCCGCCTGCAAACAGAGTAGCACGGACATGAGCAAAACGTACGCCCAGATTCTTGATGCTTCCCTGTTCCATTACAGGAACAAGTCCTGAGGTTTCGCCTTTAGCATCTTCGGGATACCAGATACCGTAAACAATATATCCGTCACCGTCAATGTGACCGTTGAAGGCAGCGGTGTCAGAGAACCACGGGTTGTTGCCCGAATTCTTTGCCCAAGAAGCCTTGGAAACATCATTAAGGAAAATATCGTCTGTGAGCTTGAAGTAAGCTCCGCCAAAGCCGCCCTTTGTTATAGCAAAGGCAAGCTCTGCACCGTTAGAGATAAGATAGGGTTCATCCTTCGTACCTTTTCCTGCAAGGGTTCTTGCAATTTTACCCGACCAGATTTCAGCTTCCTCTGTGCTGTAATCAAGACCCTCAACAAATACGCGAAGTTTGGGATAAGAATCGGTTGCGTAGAAAGCACCGCAAGCTGCAAGACCTGACATCTTAGCAGAATTTGAAAGGACATCAAGACCCTTCATGTTTGCATCAGCAATTACGGTTATATTCTTCTCATCACCATTGGGAGTCTCAAGAGAAGGCTCGGTAGAATAAACAGTTTGTATGGTCGCTCTGTTAGCAAACGCCTTTGCTACTGAGTATGAATCACTAATGCTGACGCTTCCCCAGGTGTCGCCTAAGATGCCTGCACCCTTGGCTGCATTTTGAGAATGAAGAATTATTCTGTCGGGCTGAATAAGCGAATAGCTCTGCTTAACGCTTGCACCAACTTGAGTTAATCCCACAAAACCGCCGACCGAACAACCGTGAAGTGTAACATCGTCACCTACATAGCACTCGGTAAAGTTGGCTACACCGCCGTCTGCCACGCCGATAAAACCGCCTACCGCGCTGGTTCCGTTAACATAAGCCTTATCAAGACCTAATTTCTCAATAATGGTTGCACCATTTGTTTTATTAATAAGTGCCTGACTGCCTTCCCAGCTCCAAGAACCTGTGGTTGCATTATTGTTGATATACAAACCGTATATAGTATGAGCATCGCCCTCTATAGTTCCGTTAAATGCGCCTGAGGTCCATTCGCGGGGTTCGTAGCCTGACTTAATAACCTTACCTGTCTTCCAATTAATGGCATCTACATCATTAAGATAGATATCTTCGGTAAGTCTAAAGAATTTGCCGTTGTGGTCTCCGCTTAAAGCCCAAGCAAGCTCTGCACCATTGGAGATAAGATATGGGTCCATAGGTGTACCGCTGCCCTGAGGTGCGGTTGTGGTTTTACCATCCCAAACATAATCGGGAACAGCGGGTGCGGGATCTTCTTGTCTATGGTGGAATACGCAAAGCTCGGGATAACTCTCGGTAAAGGTAAATGCATTACCTAAGAGTATCATTTTATTCTCATTAGTAAGAGCATCTATACCCTTCATATTTTCAAGGGAGATAAGCTCTGCAAGTCTGCATGCCTCACCTGTGTAGCTGAAGCGGACATCTTTAGCAGAGTTTCCTAAAAGCTTGCCTATGGCATAGCACTTCTCCACAGTGACAGTGGAGCCATTGTAACTAAAGGTGTCTCCTAAAATTGCTCCTGCATTGCCGAACTGAGCCCATACAGCTGTGGTATGAGAATAGCTGTTAGTAACAACAATATTCTGATAACCCTGACCGACAAATCCACCTGCTTTGTGGCCCTTAACGGTTACATTCGCACCAACAAAGGAGCGGTCGATGGTTATCGAACCTTTTTTGGAGTTGGCAACAAATACACCTGCGGTATTTGCTCCGTGTAAATAAGCATAATCAAAGCCAATGTTCTTAAATGTTACACTTGCCTCGTGCCAGTTTGCGTTTAGCAACCCAACACCGTTAGAACTTCCGTTTTCAGAGTAACTGCTGGGCTTTCTGTTTACATACAAGCCATATACCATATGACCGTTACCGTCAAC
>JAZUNC010000152.1:0-5681 GCA_045603945.1 Acutalibacteraceae bacterium
TTAATTATAAAACTATTAAGCCGTTAAGTCAACAAAATAATTTGTGCTTTTAAAATAACGATTTATATGTTATACTGTAAAAAAAGAGATAAAGGTGCTTTTATGATAGTATCATTTGCAATAGTTGCATATAACGAAGAAAATGTATTGCCACGCTTACTTGTCAATTTAAGAGAACAGGACTATCCTCACAACAAAATTGAAGTGTTGCTTATCGACAGTATGTCAACAGATGGCACTCGTAAGCTTATGGAAGACTTTGCGGCTGAGTATAACGGCTTTTTATCTGTACGGGTCTTTGAAAATCCTAAAAAGCTTATACCCTGCGGTCATAATATTGCATTAGATAACTATAAAGGTGATGCACTTGTTCGAATAGATGCTCATGCTACCATGCCGTCTGATTTTATAAGCAAGAATGTTGAGGTGCTTAAAAGCGGCGAGATGGCAAGCGGAGGCAGAAGACCGAATATTATTGACGGAACATCACCCTGGAAAGAAACCTTGCTTACGGCAGAGCAATCAATGTTTGGCAGTAGCATTGCGCCCTACCGAAACAGTGAAAAAAATATGTATGCAACCTCGCTGTTTTGCGGAATGTATCGCAGAGAGGTCTATGATAAGGTTGGCAGATATAATGAGCTTCTGCCACGCTCCGAAGATAACGATATGACATACCGTATAAGACAGGCAGGGTTTAAACTGCGTTATTCGCCTGATATTGTGTTTTATCAACATACACGAAGCACCCTTTTAAAGATGCTCCGTCAAAAGTATCTTAACGGTTATTGGATAGGCAAAACTATGGGTGTTTCACCCAAATGTTTTTCAGTATTCCATTTTGTGCCCTTTGTTTTTGTGCTTGGAATAATTGCAACTACTCTTTTATCGGTTTTTGGACTGCCCATACTCAGCTATCTTATGTGGGGTGCATATTGCCTTTTAATATTCGGAATTTCTGTTATTGAAACGGTTAAAAAGCCCCTTTTGACTAATATAGCATTACCTGCGATTTTTTTCTTATTGCATTTTTCCTATGGAATTGGCACGCTGTTTGGACTTATTGTTATGCCGTTTTGGCTTAGAAAAGTGAAGGACAAGCTATGAAAGAACTGTTTTTAAAACATCGAGAGGGAATAATGTATTTACTCTTCGGTGTATTTGTAACCCTCGCAAACTGGATAACCTATGCATTTTTTGTAACGGTAACTAACTTTGGAGTTACGGTAAGTAACGCGATTGCGTGGTTTGTAGCTGTAGCATCTGCGTTTGTCACAAACAAGCTTTTTGTGTTTGAAAGCAAGAGTACCGATATAAAAACCGTTTTAAAGGAAATCGTTACCTTCCTATCATCACGAATCGCAACAGGAATTTTTGAAATCTTAGCCCCTGCTTGGCTTATTTCAATAGGTCTTAATCAATCACTTTACGGCATTGATGGTTTCTTTGCCAAGCTGATAGTTAGTATTATTGTTGTAATTGTAAACTACATACTCAGCAAATTAATAGTTTTTAGAAATAAGTAATGCACCTTATTAAAGGTGCATTTTGTTATGCTTTCATTTGTTAAATCAATAATATTAAAACCTCGAAAACTGCTGCTTTCGAGGTTTTTTTCATATCTTATCGAACTTTAACCTTAAAATTGTTTTTACAACGGGGACAGTTTACGGTGTGCTCGCCCTGTCTTCGCGGAAGTCTTAGCATTACAGAACAGTGCGGACACTTTTTGTAAATGTGTGTTTCTCGGTCATTATGCATACGCTGTCTTAACGCAAATCTGTTTTTAATTTTGCTGAATATATTGGAAAACTTTCGGTTTTCCTCCTGTCTTTTATAAATGTTTTTAGAAAAAAGTCTATAAAACATCCAAATAAACAGAGCAGTTTCAAAAAGGTAGATAAGAAGGCTTGAAACAATAAGATTAATTATAGATAGAATAATGCAAACGGCAGCAAGAACTTTTGTTAAAAGGTCGATGCCGTAGCTTATATATCTCCCGTAGAAAAACTGTCTGAGCTTATAGCCGAAGTTCAATTTATTCACTCCTTAATGCTTCAACAGGGTCTTTTTTGGCGGCGATGCCCGAGGGGATAAGACCTGCAATAAATGTTAGTCCCATACTGATAAGGACAAGGATTACGGCTCCTGCTACAGGAAGCTCGGCTCCGATGTTGGTTATACCGGAAAGAGTGCGAATTATTGCGTTTGCTGGTATGCAAAGCAGTAATGTCACGCCTATGCCTATCGCACCGGCGGTAAAGCCTACGATAAGGGTCTCTGCATTGAATACACGGGATACATCTTTTTTAGAAGCACCGATTGCACGAAGTATTCCTATTTCCTTAGTTCTCTCAAGTACAGAAATATAGGTGATAATTCCTATCATAATGGAAGAAACCACTAAGGAGATAGCCACAAATGCTATAAGCACATAGGAAATCACATTAATTATTGTTGTTATAGAGGACATCATAAGTGCAACATAATCAGTATATGTGATTTTGTCTTCTTCTGGAACCTCAGCGTTATATCTCTCAATTGCTTCGGCGATTTTATCCTTAGCCTCAAAGGTTGCGGCATAAATATTAATTGTTGAGGGGGTGTCCTTCGACACTACCCCTAATGCTGAAAGATTTTGCTCATAGGTAGAGTCTGAAACTGTTGCAGGCATATACAGGTCGTAGTATTTTGCAAGCTTTTCCTCAGAATAGGTGGGTACCGCTCCGTCAAGCATTGCAGCCAGCTGAGCTTCGGGAATAGCAGCAAGCTGCTTGTTTGCCATATCGGTCATTTGTTCGGTTAACTGGACAGCAAGCATAGTTCTTACTTGACCGAAAAGCTCGTCGTCAGACATATCTGCGATATAGCTCTTAAGGGTCTCCTTGTCCATACCCGATTCCTCAGCAAATGCGTCAAGCATAATTGTTTCTATATATTCCCTTGTAAGGCTTGCCATCTGCTTATCAACCTCTGCGTTGACCATAGCTTCGTCAGGAGTGGATGCGATAGATTTATACAGTTCTGCCTTTTTAGCGGTCGAAAGCTCTTTTATATATTCCTTAAAATCTTTAGCTTTCTGTTCAGAGTCAGGCTCTGCGTAATCTTCGGGCTTAAAGGGAAGATTTAAAATAACATCTGTGTTAGTGTTTTTAAGCTGTGCCTTTACAATTTCGCTGTTGTTAGTAGTATCGATCAGCTTGTCGGTCAAAGCCTTTGTGTAGCCTATAGCCCCCGAAAGCATTGAGCCACCTGCATCAGGGTCGGGGCGAATAATACCGCTCACCTTGATTTCTATACCGTTATCATACATATAGGTAAGTCCTGCATCTGTATTGCTAATATCGATATATCCGCCTGTTGCAGGGTCGATAGAATAATAACTGCTTGAGGACACAACCTTAAAGGTAAGGTCGCAAATCTCATCATATTTCCAGCTTTTCACCTCGGTATCAAGCTTTTCTCCCTCGCCGATGCTCTGCCAGGATTCCTTTGCTTCCTCAACAGTGGTAAGACCTAAGGCTAAAAGTGCAAAGTCGCTGACTTCGTTGTTATTATTAACTACAAGAACTACCTCGTTATATTTGGTAGGCCAGTTTCCGTAAATAACATCATACTGTTCGCTTAATAGGTCGCTGACAAGCTTGCCGTCATCTCCTGCAAGAAGCTCTTCATAGACATCCATTCGGTTGCCAGCCCCCATCATCGAGGTCATACCGCCCATACTATCCATAGACATTCCCATAGATTCCTGCATAAGCTCCATAGCGTCTGACTTAATTATCTTACCCTCAGCATCTTTGTAGAAGACGTTAAAGGGTATGTCATATGAGTAATCAAGCTCGGTGATAATCTTATTAAGCTCATCATCGTTTTCTAAATATTCCTTAAAAGCCTTAAGATTATTTTCTGTATACTTGGGGTTGGTCATACTGTTTATAAGCTCGTTAAGAACTGGGCTTGAATATACAGCGTTAAGCTCGTGTTCGCTTTTTTCTGCATTAGCAGACATAAGTGCCATAATGGTCTCGGTCATATCCTCGCTTTTGGCGTTTATTGTAAGGGGATATGAGGCAAGAGTTTCTTCCTGTATGCGGTCAATGTATATCTGAATTCCGTTAGAAAGGGCAAGTATCATCGCAATGCCGATAATACCGATGCTTCCTGCAAAGGAGGTGAGAATTGTCCTTGTTTTCTTAGTAAGCAGATTGTTAAGAGAAAGAGATAGTGCAGTAAAGAAAGACATGGATTTCTTTTTACTGTGCTTTTTCTTCTCTTTATTATCTTTTTTATTTGCTTCAACCTTCGCTTCTAAAGTCTCGGCAACAAACGGATTGCTGTCATCAACGATTTCACCGTCAATAAGCTTTACAATACGTGTGGAATACTGCTCGGCAAGCTCTGGGTTGTGTGTAACCATAATTACCAGCTTATCCTGAGCAATTTCCTTTAAAAGCTCCATTATTTGCTTGCTGGTCTCGGTGTCAAGAGCTCCCGTAGGCTCGTCGGCAAGAAGAATATCGGGGTTGTTAACAAGTGCTCTTGCAATGGCTACTCGCTGCATCTGTCCGCCCGACATCTGGTTAGGCTTTTTGTGAATTTGGTCGCCAAGACCAACCTTAATAAGAGCCTCTTTTGCACGGGCTCTTCTTTCCGATTTTGAAACACCCGAAAGGGTGAGGGCAAGCTCTACGTTAGATAAAACCGATTGGTGGGGAATAAGGTTGTAGGACTGAAAAACAAAACCTATAGAATGGTTTCTGTAGGTATCCCAGTCAGCATCCCTGTACTTTTTAGTAGAAATTCCGTTGATAAACAGGTCGCCGTCGGTGTACTGGTCAAGACCGCCGATTATGTTAAGCAGGGTAGTTTTACCGCAACCCGAATGACCAAGAATAGAAACGAATTCGTTTTCACGGAATTCAATGCTAATGCCATTTAGTGCCGTTACCTTGCTGTCACCTGCAACATATTCCTTTACAATGTTAGATAGTTTGAGCATATAGTATCCCCTTAAAAGTCATTTACTCTATTATTATTTCCAATTTTACCATATTTTAACGCATTTGTTGTTAACTTGTTGTAAACGAAAATGAAAAAATTGTTGAAATGCGTAGTTGCTAAGGGGCGTAAAGAAGATGTCAAAAGAACCGTCCCCGTGACATCTTGACCCTCAGACCGTTTCGGGGTATAATAACGGTACTAATGCAAATCAGGATGACGTAGGTAGTAATGATGCCACATATCAGCAAGGAAAAATGGTTGGATGTTCTATCCAATCCGAAAAAGGCAATACCGAAATGGACAGCCAAAGCCAAAGAAGCTGCCGAGAAATTCAAAGAGATTTCATTAGAATAAAGATTGAAGCCAGAAGAACAAGTCACAGATAAATCCACAAATTAGAAAGTCATAGAGACGGTTCTCTTGACAATACTTAAATAACTATAGAAAAATAACGACCCGCGAAATTTCGCGGGTCCTGTTTTTTCATCTTAGTTTTTAAGGCTTTGCATCGGTGCGGGTATTTGTCCGCCGCGTTTTATAAATTTAGCAGGGGAGTAGGTTGAAATCTTCATAACAGGACCGTTACCAAGTAGACCGCCGAAGTTAAGCTCCTCGCCGACCTTTTTACCTATGGCAGGAATAACGCGAACAGCGGTGGTTTTAGAGTTTACCATACC
>JAZUNC010000153.1:0-4642 GCA_045603945.1 Acutalibacteraceae bacterium
CCCCGCCTGACATGGTTCACGGTGCTCTGTCGCACAGGACCAGCCCATTCGCACACCCCATCACACAGACGAAGCTTACCGATATATTATAATATATAATTTACTATATTACAAGAATTATTTTTATTTACACTCCGTTCATTAAAAAAATGTTGTATATTAATATGAAGTTTGGTACAATTAATAATATTGATACACTGTATAATGGAGGAATATTATGAACTGTTTAAAAACGACCGACCTTTTTGATTTTTCCCACTCTTTGGCAGGCGAATATTTGAAAAACACCAACTATCCTTTTGAGATACTCGGGAAGATAAGCGATATTATTTTAGAAGTAGGAAATAAGCTTGACCCCGAAAAATTTGAAAAAAGAGGCGACAACATTTGGATTGCCAAGGATGCCAAGGTTTTCCCCTCCGCCTACATCAGTGGCCCCTGCATAATAGGCAGCGGTACCGAAGTGCGTCACTGTGCATTTATTCGCGGCAGTGCCCTTATTGGTGAAAACTGTGTTATAGGCAACTCTACCGAGCTTAAAAATGTTATTATTTTCGACAACGTTCAGGTGCCCCACTATAACTATGTAGGTGATTCTGTTTTAGGCTTTAAATCTCATATGGGTGCAGGAAGCATTACTTCTAATGTTAAATCCGACAAGACCCTTGTTGTAATTAAAACCGACAGCGAAAAAATTGAGACAGGTCTTAAAAAGGTTGGTGCCTTTCTTGGAGATTTTGTAGAGGTAGGCTGCGGAAGCGTGCTGAATCCCGGCACTGTTATAGGAAGAAATGCATCGGTATACCCTCTTTCTTCTGTAAGAGGCAGTATTCCCGAAAACGGAATTTACAAAAAACAGGGCGAGATAGCTCAAAGGATCTAATATGGAAATCTGGGATATAATGAATGAAGACGGCAAAGTTACGGGGAAAACCGCTGTAAGAGGCCGCACCGTACTGCGACACGGAGAATATCATCTTGTGGTGCATATATGGGTGATCTCTTCTGACGGCAATTTCCTTATACAGCGTCGAAGCGAAAAACGCAAGCTAATGCCCGGCGAATGGGCTGCCACAGGTGGTTCTGCAACATCGGGCGAGAGTTCTATAACTGCCGCCGCCCGCGAGCTTCAGGAGGAGCTTGGAATAAGAGCTCCCAAAGGCACGTTAAAGCTAATGGGCAGGCTTAAACGTAGAAACTCTTTTCTTGATGTATGGTTTATAAAGTGTGATGCTGATATTTCCCGTCTTCGCCTACAAAAAAGCGAGGTAGCCGAAGTTAAATGGGTAACTCCCGACGAGCTTAAAGTAATGATAGAACAGCATCAGTATCATAACTACGGCAAGGAATATTTTAAAGCAGTCTTCGACTATGCAGAAAAAATGCGTCGAAGCTTTCAAAGCGAAAAAAAGGAGCAAATCCTATGAGTTTAGATGTAAAGGGACAAAAGTGTGTTGTGTGTTCGGCATATCTTTTCTCCGATGACGATATTGTATATTGCCCCGAATGCGGAGCACCTCACCACCGCGACTGTTATAAGACTATGGGACATTGCGGCTTAGAGGAGCTCCACGGAACCGAGCAGCAATATAAGAAGCCCGAAACCCCCGAAAAGGGCGAACAGGCTGAACATAATCCGCCCAAAAATACCGCTGAAAACAAGACGAATGAACACAGATGTCGTGCCTGCGGAACAGAACTGGACGTTAATGCCCGTTTTTGCCCTAACTGCGGACTTTCATCCGACGGCTCCTCTCCTTTTAACTCCTTCAGCCCCTTTACACAGGCTGTAGAAATCAAAGACGATGCTTTAGTAGCTGAGGATGTTACGGCATTAGAGGCGGCAAAAATAGTACGTGTAAATCCTTTCAGATATATTCCTAAATTTATATCACTGAGCGAGAATCGCAAAACCTCTTGGAACTGGGCGGCCTTTCTTATGCCTAACGCCTGGTTTGCTTACCGTAAAATGTATAAAGAGAGCATTATTTCTACCGTACTTATGATAATGTCCCTTATATTTAATGTTCCTTTTAATCTATCTGTAATGCAGCTTCCTCTAAGCAGCTCAGGCGAGACAGTAAATACCTATATAGAATTAGCACAGTACTATACCGAACATCTTGCAGAGATTGGTGTGCTCCCCTTGGTGCTAGCTACGGTGGGAATGGCTTTGAGCCTTATTATACGCATTGTTTGCGGAATCTACGGGGACTGGATTTACAGAAACCGTGTTGTCTTCGCTGCCCACGAAATACGCAAAGCCGACGACGAGAACAAAGAGGCTGCGAACCGTAAATTCTCGGGAATCAGCTTTATCGGATTTATGATTGCAGTTTGTGCCATGGAATTCATCCCTGCAATTATTACTATGTTTATTATATAAGTTGGCGAGATTTATATGGAAAGAAAGATATGCGTAAAATGCGCACACCAAAACGAAGAACATTTTACCTATTGTAAATATTGCGGTGCACTTCTTCCCGTGGTGGATAGACAGCCCTTTGATTCTACCTGCAGTGAAGGTGCATATAACGAAGCATGTTCCGACAGCTGTGCCGAGGCAGACGACCGCGAATATCGTATGTATGTTGACAAAAATTCCGACAACATAGTTTCTGCCTTTGCAGATATGCAAAAAAACGGTAAAAAAACATCCTTTTGCACTCCTGTATTTTTCCTTGGAATCTTCTTTGGTTTTTACGGTATATCTGCTTGGTTTTTAAGCAGAAAAATGAAAAAGTACGGTTTTCTTCTTTTGCTTTTAGGTGTTGCTTTCACCTTTATTGACGCCTTTTTAAACTATGAGCTTAACCGTGAGCTTTTCGGTCAGCTTACAGCCGCACTTTCGTCGGGCAGCTCTTATAATCTTACACAAAACGCCTCTTTATATTCTTACGATACAATAACTATATCGGGATATATAAGCTTTGTTTGTTCCTTTATATTTGGATTTTTTTCCTTACATCTTTACAAAAACAAAGCTACGCGGGATATTCTGCGTATTAAGGAAAACTACACCGAAGAAAGCCCTCTGCCCCTTAATCTTTTACTGAGGAAAGCAGGAGGAAGACAGGCTTATATGGCTTTTATACCTTTGGCAGTTGCGGTTATCGCTAATCTGCTTTCATTTGTGGTAACTGTCATATGAGAAGATATACCACCCTTCTGTTGGATGCCGACGAAACCCTTTTAGATTTCACCGCCGCAGAGACTGTTGCAATTAAAACGGTTTGCGAACAGTTTGATATAGAATTCAACGAAGAAATACGCAAAACATACTCAAAAATCAACCTTTCACTTTGGAAGCAGCTTGAAAAAGGGCTTGTTACCCGCGAAATTATAAAAATACGCCGCTTCGAACAATTTGCCGAGCTTGTTGGCAGTTGTGCACCACCTGCTCTGATGGCAGATTGTTATATTAAGGCTCTGTCAAAATGCGGTATGACCCTAAGCGGAGCAAGTAAGCTTTGTGCTACCCTATCCCAAAAATACGATATGTATATTGTTACCAACGGCTTGGCTGTAGTGCAAAACAGCCGTCTTAAGGCTTGCGGTCTTCTCCCCTATTTTAAGGGCATTTTCATTTCTGAAGAAATGGGCAGTCAAAAGCCCGAAAAGCTATTTTTCGACCTTGTTTTTAATAACATTCCCGAAAAAGATAAAACAAAAATATGCATTATCGGTGACAGTATGACCTCTGACATACTCGGCGGTATAAACGCAGGTATAGACACCTGTTTTTACTCCCCTTGCGACAGCGACTTGTTATATAAGCCTACCTACATAGTCAAAAGCTATGATGATATAATCAAAATTTTTACCGAAACGGAAAACAAGTAATGCAAATACAGGACAAAAAACTTCTTAGAAAAAAAAGAATAGTCGGTATAGCCTCCCTTTTTGCAGTATTAGGGGTCTTTTGCCTATTGTCTTATTTTGTTGTATACAAATTTTTAGCTATCGGCACCTCGGCAGAAAGCTTTGAGGCATTTATAGAAAGCTACGGCTGGTACGGCAGATTTGTCGCCCTCGGCATCCAGTTTTTGCAGGTTTTTATAGCCATTATCCCAGGCGAGTTTGTAGAGGTTGGCTTAGGTCTTGCCTTTGGTGCTGTTGAGGGCACTGTAATTTGCCTTGTCGGCGTAGGTCTTGCCTCTGCTCTTGTTTTCACTTTAGCAAAAATATGGGGTGTAAAACTTGTGGAGCTGTTTGTTGACCGAGAGAAAATAAACAATCTAAGAATTATAAACAGCGAAAAAAAGCTTAACACTCTGGTTTTTGTTCTATTTCTTGTTCCGGGCACACCAAAAGACCTTCTCACCTATGTAGTACCACTTACACGAATGAAGCTTTCGGAATTTTTGATTATCACTATGATAGCCCGCATACCGTCGGTAGTATCCTCTACTATCGGAGGCGACTTCTTCGGTAGCGGAAAGTATCTTGCAGGAATCATACTGTTTGTGATACTTGCTGTATACAGAAAACTAAGGCCCGAAAAAGAGGAGAACATCTGTGAAGAAGTGGCTGAAAATGGCGACGTTGAGGAGATTTCACAAAATAAACCTTCTGATGACTCTGAAGAGCAGGAGTCAGATACCCAAGCAGATACAGAAAATCTAAGTCGGAGGCCAAGCGG
>JAZUNC010000154.1:0-10563 GCA_045603945.1 Acutalibacteraceae bacterium
GCGTGAGGGTGTAAATCTTATTGCAAACGGCACAAGAATAGGACTTACGGCGCTCTGCCGTGCCGCAGGAATAGAGGAGCATCAGCTTACTGCCTCAAGGCTGGCATTCGGACTTGCTCCAAGAATAAATGCGGCAGGCCGTATGGGAGATGCCGCCAGAGCCTGCGAGCTTCTGCTTACCGATGACGATGAGGCGGCAGAGGGTATAGCATCTGTTTTAAACAATGAAAACATCCGCCGTCAATCCTTGGAAAAGCAGATTTTCACCGAAGCCGTAAAAACGGTAGAAAAACAAGGCTATAAGCATAACCGAATAATAGTAGTGTCGGGCGAGGGCTGGCACGGAGGAGTAATAGGTATAGTCGCTTCCCGTCTTGCAGACAAGTACGGAAGACCTGCCATAGTTCTTTCAACGGCTGACGGTATCGCTAACGGCTCTGCGCGTAGCATCAGCGGATTTTCTATATATGATGCTTTGTGTGAATGTTCTTACATACTCACTAAGTTCGGCGGACACGAAATGGCGGCAGGACTTACCTTGTACGAGTCGTCTATAGAGACCTTTCGCCGTGCTGTAAACGAGTATGCGGCACGCTTTGGAAAAATATTGCCCGAGCTTAGACTTGATTGCAAGCTAAACCCTGCCGCCCTTTCGGTAGACTTGGCAGAGGAGCTTAAGGTGCTCGAGCCCTTCGGTGTCGGCAACCCTGTGCCGCTTTTCGGTCTTTTCGACCTTACGATCAGCAAAATTTCTCCCGTAGGCTCAGGCAGGCATCTTCGCATTGGCTTTACAAAGGGTGAAACCGCATTTTCTGCAATGCTTTTCGGAACGACTAAAAACGAGTTTGCATATGATGTTGGAGATAGAGTGGATATTGCCGTTAATATCGATACTAATGTATATAACGGAAACACCACCTTAACCGTTTCGGTAAAAGAAATCAGAAGAAGCGGTATTGATGAAGATAAGCTTATCTCGGAAATAGATTTATATGAGGCATTCAAATCAGCAGTAGAGGGCGACTATTCTAAAATTATTCCCGATAGGGATGAGGTGGGTCAGGTCTACAGGGGCCTTTTGAAGCAGCCTGCTTCTCTTGATAGACTGGTGTCTTTGCATATTAAAGATACAGGCTATGCAAAAACACTTATCGCTGCTGAGGCTTTGTGTGAACTGCGGCTGTGCTCCTTTTTTGATGTAGAGGGTACGCCTATAATGAAGGTTACAAATTCAGGCATAAAGACCAACCTTTCGGATGCCGCCATATTGAAGAAATTAAGGGGTGAATTTTAGTGGAACTCGAAATCAAATATGAAAAAAATTATAATCATCTTGAAGCACTTATAAACGAACAGGGCGGAAAATATAATTTAGACCTGATAAGACGTGCCTTCGAGCTTTGTGTTACTGCCCATAAGGGACAGTACCGAAAATCTAAAGAGGAGTTCTATTTTCACCCGTACAGCGTAGCTAAAATGATTGTTCAGCTCGGTATGGATTCAGAGTCTATTGCCGCCGCTTTGCTTCACGATGTGGTGGAGGACACCGACATCGAAATAGACGAGATTAAGAATATGTTTGGCTCGGATGTTGCACTTATTGTAGACGGTGTGACAAAAATCGGACGTATTCAGTACGTTTCCCGTGAACAGCAGCAGGCAGAATCCCTTAGAAAAATGCTTATTGCAATGGGTAAGGATATCCGCGTAATAATTATCAAGCTTGCTGATAGGCTTCATAATATGCGTACTATCGACTCCTTGCCCGACCAAAAGCAAAGGGATAAAGCACTTGAAACCATCGAAATCTACGCTCCCATTGCTCATAGGCTTGGTATCCGTCCCATAAAAGACGAGCTTGAGGACCTCGCTATTAAGCATCTCGATCCTATTGCATATCACGAAATAGAGGGACTTCTCTCTGCAAAACAGGATTTCAGAGAAAGCACCTTTAAATCTATAAGGGAAAGAATTGAAGAACGCCTTAAAAGGGATATGCCAAACGTTGAGTTTGTGTTGCAGTCGAGAGTAAAGTCTATACCTGGCATCTACCGTAAAATGTTTATTCAGGGTAAAGATTTTGACGAGATATACGATGTCTACGCACTTCGTATAATTACAGGCACTGTAACCGATTGCTACAATGTGCTTGGTATTATGCACGATATGTTCCGTCCTATACCTAACCGATTTAAAGACTATGTAGCAACTCCGAAACCCAATATGTATCAGTCGCTTCACACTACGGTTATCGGTAGAGAGGCTGTACCCTTTGAGATTCAGATACGCACCTTCGATATGCACCATACTGCAGAATACGGTATCGCGGCTCATTGGAAATATAAAGAGGGAATAACCGAGGTCAACAAGCAGATGGAGGATCGCCTTGCGTGGATTCGTCAAATGCTTGAAAATGACGGTGATGATGCCTCAGACCTTATTCGCACCATAAAAATAGACCTTTCTCAGGAGGATACCTTTGCCGTTACACCCAAGGGCGATGTTATCAACCTGCCTGCAGGTGCTACTGTTATCGACTTTGCTTTCGCTATCCACTCGGCAGTAGGAATCCGTATGAACGGTGCTAAGGTTGATGGTAAGATAGTACCCATAAACCACGTTGTAAAAACGGGTGAGGTTATTGAAATACTCACTACAAATGCCGCAGGACACGGTCCATCCCGCGATTGGCTTAATATCGCGGTTACAAGCTCTGCTAAGGCTAAGATTCGCTCTTGGTTCAAGAAAGAAAGAAGAGAGGAGAATATCGAAGCAGGACGAACAGCTCTTGAAGCGGAGCTTCGCAGAAATTCTGTGGTGCTGCCTGAAAAGGAAATGCGAGAGTTTCTTGAAGAGGCTGCAAAGAAGCAAAAGTGTCCAAATGCAGAGGAGCTTTTTGCCTCTATCGGTTATGGCGGAATATTGCTTGAAAAGCTTGTGCCCAAGCTTAAGGAGGATTATGTAAAGCTGGTTAAAACAGCACAGAAACCCTCTATTGATGAGTATATCCAAAAGCATACCGTTCGCACTCCCGAGGGTGTGGTTATTGAGGGAATAGATAACTGTCTTGTTAAGCTTTCAAAATGCTGTGCACCGCTCCCAGGTGACGATATTATAGGATTTATCACACGCGGACACGGAGTTTCTATTCATAAACGCGACTGTGTAAACGTGCCCTTAAATATTGCTGATGCGGATGAGCCTAACCGTTGGATAAAGGCATACTGGGCAGAGTCAGGCCAGCAAAGCTTTACTTCCACCCTTCAGATATCGGCAGTTGACCGTGACGGTCTGCTTGCAGAGGTCACAAATGTTCTGTTTAATATGCGTGTCGGTCTTCACGCTGTAAATGCCCGTGCTGTCAAGGGCGGCAACTGTGCTATTACCGTTACCGTTTCTGCCGCCAGCGTAGAGCATCTTAAAAGCATTATTGCAAGGCTCCAAAAGCTTACAGGAGTGTTTGCGGTAGAAAGAATAAATCAGTAAAAATGGAAATCAAATGTATTATGATAGGCGGTAATGCCGCTAATTGTTATCTTGTAAAAAGCGATGACGCAGTCTTTGTGATTGATCCTTATGCTGCCGACCAAAAAATAGTTGATTTTTTAAATCAGGCGAAAGAGCTTCCAAAGTACGTACTTCTTACCCATTGCCATTACGACCATATATTAGGAGCTGAAAGGCTTCGTGAAATGTTCGGTGTTAAAATCGGAATCGGAGAAAAGGACGAACTCGGACTCAGAGACACCTCGGTAAGCCTGTCTCAGTGGGTAGGTCTTGAGCAAAAGCCCTTTTTCGCAGATGTCACTTTTTCAGATGACGATGCTTTAAAAATCGGTGATACGGTAGTCAGGGTGCTTCACACTCCTGGTCATACCATAGGGTCGGTTTGTTATATAATAGAAAATTCGGTTTTCACAGGAGATACTCTGTTTGAGGGGACTGTGGGAAGAACAGATTTCCCCACAGGAGATTTTAGTATGCTGAAAGCATCCCTCGAAAAGCTGAAAGCTCTCGAAAAGGACTGTAAGCTGTATCCTGGACACGGCTTGGCGACTACACTTCATCGTGAAATGCGGCTTAATCCATATATGAATTAAAGGAATAATAAATGAATCTTTGTAATATAAACCACAGCTTTAATTATGAGCTTGAAAAGCTGTGCAGAATATTTCTGCCATACGAAAAAATTAATATCCTAAACGAAATTGTTTCTGACGATATATATGCGGTATGCAGGCTCGACGGCAACAATGCTGTAGCTATCCTAAATTTTTTCGGTAAAGAGTATACTAACGCCCTCGTTTGCGAGGACGATACCGAAAAATGTAAGGAACTAACACTTGCCTCCTGCCTTTTTAAGTGCTTCACCCAAGCCACAGGCTACATACCCGATTGGGGATTGCTAACAGGGGTTCGTCCGGCCAAGCTATATGCCCGAATGATAAAACAATCGGGTGCCGAGTATACCGAAAACTATTTTAGGCAAAAGCTTTTCGTGTCGGATGAAAAAATAAGTCTTTGTCGCGAAACCGTTGAGCCTGAGCACGCTATTGTTGCAAAAAACCGTCGCGATTCCTTTAGTCTTTATATTTCTATACCTTTTTGTCCAAGCCGCTGTTCCTATTGCTCCTTTGTTTCCCATTCGGTGGATAAGGCAGGCAGGCTGATAGAGGACTATGTAGCTTTATTGTGCAAGGAGATAGAATACACAGGAAAAATTGCTAAAGAGCAAAGGCTTCACCTCGAAACGGTATATATCGGAGGCGGCACACCCGTTGCACTTACAGCCGAACAGATTAAAACCGTTATGGCGGCTGTAAAGTCGAATTTTGACCTTTCAAATCTCAGCGAATATACTGTAGAAGCAGGCACACCTGATGCAATAGACGAGGATAAGCTTGTAGCTATTAAAGAGGGCGGAGCCACACGTATTAGCGTAAACCCACAAACTATGAATGATAGTGTGCTTAAAGTAATAGGCAGAAACCATACATCATCACAAACGATAGAAGCCGTTAAGCTTGCACGCAAGGTGGGATTTGATAATATAAATATGGATCTTATAGCAGGACTTCCCACCGATACACTCCAAAGCTTTAAGGAAACTTTAAACACCCTTTTAGAGCTTGATCCGGAAAGCATAACAGTACATTCTCTTTCGGTAAAAAAAGCATCAAATATCTCCCGTGATAATACACTGCCTGAGTTTGATGTAGGTAAAACCGCGTCTGATATGGTGCGATATGCAAGAAAGGTTTTAACAGGCAGGGGAATACTTCCTTATTATATGTACCGTCAGAGCAAAACCGTGGGAAATCTGGAAAATGTGGGCTATGCCAAAAAGGGCTTTGAGGGACTTTATAATGTGTATATAATGGACGAAACTCATACGATTCTTGCCCTCGGTGCCTCGGCTGTAACCAAACTCCGTCAGCCGGGAGGAGATTATATTGAAAGGATATTTAACTTCAAATACCCTTACGAGTATATAAGTCGTTTTGATGAAATGATTGCCAGAAAGGACTCTATCTGCAGTTTCTACCGAGAATATCCGTTATAGTCCTTGAAACTGTGCTTGATATGTGTTAAAATATAAAAAAATATTAACGGAGAAATGCTATGAATTTAGATAATATTTTAGTAAAGGCAAAAGAGGTTTTTGAAACAGCTTATAAAAAGGCTGACGATGTAGTTTCTGTTCAAAAGCAGAAGTTCGACGTATCGGCTC
This sequence comes from Acutalibacteraceae bacterium, assembly GCA_045603945.1. Classification (GTDB taxonomy): domain Bacteria; phylum Bacillota; class Clostridia; order Oscillospirales; family Acutalibacteraceae; genus SFWF01. The sequence goes on from JAZUNC010000154.1 coordinate 5,732, forward strand.
TTGAAAATAAGCTTAATAAAGACTTTGAGCAGCTCGGCCGCATCTGTTATGACGAAATGAAAAACGGTGCGTTTTCAGATAATGAGAAATTCAAGTCGGCTTTCGATGAAATTGCCTCAAAATCCGCTCAGATAGAAGAAATGAAAAGGGAAATTTTAAAGGCTAAAAACAAGAAGCGTTGTCCATCTTGTGATGCCGCTATTGATATAAATTCTGTTTTCTGTAATGTTTGCGGTGTAAAATTTACCGAGGAGGAATAAGGTTGTCCCTTATTCCCTCCTTTGCTTTTTGGAGGCTGATTGTTTATGAAAAATTTACTTAGAATCGGCTATATCGTAGCTGACGAGGATGAGTATGCGCCGCTTCGAAGTATAGCGGACGAGCTTGGTGCTCAGCGTGTAGATTTCTATAAGCGTGAGGGTCATAGCTTTACCTTTGTCAAAAAAGGCAGGACAGTAGCAGTTCATTCGGTGCTTTGCGGAGTAGGTATGGTGAATGCCGCCGCAGCAGCAACATATCTATGCTTAGAGGGCTGTGATATTGTTCTTTGTTCTGGACTTTCTGGGGGCATCAGCGGTATTAAGCGGGGCGAGCTTACCGTAGGTACCGAGTACATCGAGCACGATTTCGACCTTACTCCTCTTGGTTATCCTATGTGTAAAAAGCCCTTACAGAATTATATCTATAAAGCTGACGGTGTGTTGCTTGATGTGCTAACCGATATATATCCCGAAATGAAGAGAGGGGTAATTGTAAGCGGTAATTGCTTTGTGTCGAATGATGAAAAGAAAAGCTTTCTCAAAAACACCTTTAATGCAATGTCCTGTGATATGGAATCGGCTGCAGTTGCCTATGTCTGCGAGCAGGCAGATATACCCTTTGCCGCTATCAGAAGAATATCCGACGATGCAGGTGATGATGCAAGCGGAAGCTATACCGCTATGAATGAGCAGAGAGAAGAAGTGCTTATCGAGTTGCTTATAAATGCGGCAAAACGCTTTTTCGATTATAATATTCTGTGGAAATAACCAAAAAAAGCCTTGATATTTTGGTTTTAAGTTCCAATAATATGACTATTTCACAAAAAACAGTTGATTTTAGGAGTAATTTATGGTAAGAATAATAGCGGAAGGACCTGACGGAAAATATTCTGTAGAACAGCTTTTAAGTATTATGAAAGCACTCAGAAGTCCTGAAGGGTGCCCTTGGGATAAAGAGCAAACGCACAAAAGCATTCGTAACGATGCACTTGAAGAGGTCTACGAGGTTGTAGATGCAATTGACAATAATGATGCCGCTGCTCTGTGTGAAGAACTCGGCGACATGCTTTTGCAGGTCGTCTTTCATTCGCGTATAGCAGAAGAAGAGGGCAGCTTTACCTTTGATGATGTGGTTGACGGAATTGCAAAAAAACTTGTGCTTCGTCATCCTCATGTGTTTGGCAGTGCAAGGGCTGATGATTCTTCGCAGGTGCTCGACCTGTGGGACAGCATCAAAAAGGAAGAAAAAAATCAACAGTCTTATACCGACACATTAAAAAGCGTACCGAAAGCCTTTCCTGCACTTATGCGTGCCGCTAAGGTGCAAAAGCGTGCTAAAAAGGCTGGGGTCGAGCTTAATGACCCGCTTGCAGACGGAAGTCTGGAAAATCTGTTATCTCAGCTTAGGGTTGCTTCGGTAAATAACGATGAAGCGTCTTTAAAAAGCATTTACGGTCAGTTTCTTTTTGAGGCTGCGGCACTTCAAAATAATCTTAAAATTAACAGCGAGGAAGCACTTTCTATTGCTACAGACGATTATATTGACAGATTTGAACAGGCAGAGCAAAAGGGTACGTTAAAGGATTTTAAATAAGCACTCTAACGGAATTTCCGTTTGAAATAATATTTGGAGGTAATCTAAAATGAACAAAACAGAATTAGTTGCTGCTATTGCCGAGAAGGCAGGTATTTCTAAGAAGGATGCAGACGCTGCAGTTGCAGCATTCGTAGCTACCGTTACCGACGCTATGAAGGCTGGCGACAAGGTTGCTCTCGTTGGTTTTGGAACTTTCGAGGCTAAAGAGCGTGCTGCAAGAACAGGCATCAACCCCAAGACCAAGGAAACAATTCAGATTGCAGCTACCAAGGTTCCCGCTTTCAAGGCTGGACAGGCTCTTAAGAACGCTGTAAAATAATTTTTATTAACAGACTAAGGCCGCTTGAATTTTCAGGCGGCTTGTTCTTTGGTGAAATATGAGACTCGATAAATTTTTAAAGGTATCACGAATAATTAAAAGACGCACCATTGCTAACGAGGCCTGTGATGCAGGTCGTGTATGCGTGAACGGAAGACAGGTCAAAGCCTCCTACGATGTGAAGGTTGGAGATGTACTTGAAATTACCTTTGGCACAAAAACCGTTAAGGCAGAGGTGCTGAATGTTGCTGAGGTTATAAAAAAAGACGAAGCCTCACTGCTTTACAGGATTGTTGATTAGTAATAAAACACCGCCCTTTAGAGTAAAATCTAAGGGTGGTGTTTTTATGTCTGATGAAAAAACAAATATAGTTCATAACATTATAATGGAGCAGTGCAAAAGGGTGAATATGACAGGAATAAAAGAGGTGAAGGCGTTTGACGAGGAAACCGTGGTGTTAGATACGTCAAACGGAACCTTGACCGTGCGAGGAGAAAACTTAGTTATCGGTAGCTTTAGCACCACAACAGGGGAACTTAGTATGGAGGGTACTGTGTGGGGGCTTGTCTATTCGGGTGACGGACAGGGCAAGGGATTTATGAAAAGGCTGTTTAAATAGTTATGTGGGAAATCGACCTTTCCGAACAGATATATACCTTTCTTTTAAGTCTTTTTCTCGGTGTCGTATTTTGCCTTGTTTACGATACCGTTCGCACTATAGAACTAAACAGCAAAATGTCTAAGACCGCGGTCTTTATTGCCGACATATTCTACTTTATTGTTATCGCCGTTTTCGATTTCTGTTTTTTCCTTGTGAGAACTAACGGAGAGATAAGAGGGTTTGTGCTTATAGGTCAGCTTGTAGGATTTTTGGTCTGCAGAAAAACATTATCAAGGCTTTACGGTATGGTGCTGCTAATGTTTTTAAAGTTTTCAAGGTGGATTAAAAAATGGCTTTGCAGGCTGATTTTTCGCCCGATTTACGGATTTTTTACGAAAACGGGGGAATTTGCGGTAAATTTAAGCAAAAAATCTTCAAATTTTTTCAAAAAAAGGTTGAAAAATCATAATGGGTTAGTGTATACTAAAGAAAAATGCCCACAGAATGGCAAACGAAAGGAATCGCAATAATGAGCTCTAATGTAAAAACTAAAAACAAAAGCATACTTTTGCGTCTTCTTATAGTCGCCTTCTGTGCTTATATGTTCATGTCTCTTGGAGGCCTGCTTGCAGAACTTTCCGAGAGTCGTGAGGCATTGGCAGAGGTACAAACCGAAATAGACGAAACCTCTTCTCGAATCGATGAAGGCATAAACCTTTTAGAGAACAGTACCGAGGAAGAGCTTATCGAAAAGGCTGCTCGCGAACGTCTTGGATATGTATATCCCAACGAGCAGGTTTTTGTTGACATTTCCGGCAACTGATTTATTGCGGATTATCGGTTTTAGTTTTTGAGGAGGAAGCACAACTTAATGCAGCTCACCGTTGGAGAAATTGTCGAGGGAAAAATTACAGCAGTTAAGGATTACGGCGTTTTTGTCGATTTAGGCGAGGGCAAATCGGGTATGGTTCATATTTCCGAAATCGCCCAGTCATATGTAAACGATATTAACGAGTTCGTAAAGGTTGGAGATGAGGTTAAGCTTAAGGTTTTAAATATCTCCGACGACGGAAAGATAAGTCTTAGCATAAAGCGTGCAATGGAGAATAAGTCCGATATGCCACGCCCCGAGAGACGGGAAAGGAAACCATATACCCCTAAGGCAACCGCCCCCGCTCCCGACGGTTCTTATGTTTGGACCGCTAAAAAAAGCGAGTCGGCATCCTTTGAGGATATGATGAGCAAATTCAAGGCCACCAGCGACGAAAAGTTTTCGGATTTAAAACGCAAGAATCCCGATGCTAAGCGTAACCGTCGCACAGGCGGAAAATAGTAAAAAATAGGCGGACTTCACAAGTGAAATCCGCCCTTTTATTTTTTTAAAATAAAAGTTGTAGGTATAAACAGACCAAAGCTTAACTGATAAAGGAATAATTATGACACGAGAAGTCAATTGTGAAACAATAATAAACGCGGTATCTGAGCTTTGCATAAAGGCTAATAAGGAACTGCCTTGTGATATTGTAAAAAGGATAGAAGAGTCCAAAAATACCGAAACAAACGGTCTTGCAAAATCTATAATGACAGATATTATGGAAAATATAGATGCCGCAAACAGACTGAATATTCCTATTTGTCAGGATACAGGAATGGCGGTAGTTTTTGTCGAGCTGGGTCAGGACGTGCATATAGTCGGCGGCTTTTTTGAAGAGGCTGTTAATGCAGGTGTCCGTAAAGGCTACGAAGAGGGGCTTTTGCGTAAATCGGTTGTATCGGACCCCTTAAACAGAATAAATACAAATGATAATACCCCTGCTGTTATCCATACAAAAATCGTTGGCGGCGACAGAATAAAAATTACCGTTGCTCCAAAGGGATTTGGCAGTGAGAATATGAGCGGTGTCCGAATGCTCACACCTTCGTCTGGTCGAAAGGGTGTTATAGATGCCGTTCTTGATGTGGTGAAAAATGCAGGCAGCAACCCCTGTCCGCCGATTGTTGTCGGTGTGGGGATTGGCGGCGACTTTGAGCAGTGTGCTCTGCTTTCAAAAATC
>JAZUNC010000155.1:0-1782 GCA_045603945.1 Acutalibacteraceae bacterium
AGCGGTCTTAGGAAGACAATGACTAGACCCAACTCCTTGGCTCACAGAACGACATGGCTACGATCCGACTTGGTCTTGACGAAGAAAATAATTAACCGTGCAATCGATAGTTGCACGGTTAGTTTTATATCGGGGATTCGACCGTATGCTTCGCATACTTATGGTTCGGCGACCCAAAGCCGTTGGCTTTCGGTACCCGCCTCACCGCTTTTTGCTAAAAACAGTTCACCGAACTGTTTTTTACGCTACAGACCTTCACAGGTTCGACTCTTACGCATAAATAAAAATTCCAAATCCGACCTAAAGGTCGAATCTGGAATTTTGGTCCGAGTGACAGGAGTCGAACCTGCGGCCTCTTGAACCCCATTCAAGCGCTCTACCAAACTGAGCCACACCCGGATAGCTTTTTATCAAGCAAGGATGATTATATCACAGTGCAAAATAAAAATCAAGTTATTTTTTCAAAAAACAACCGATATTTTTCATATCGGTTGTTTTTCTTTTTATTACATATCACCAAAGCCAGCTTCTACAAGCTCAACAAGTGCACTGAGTGCTGCCTCTTCGTCGGGACCGTCTACAATAATACGGATTTCGGTTCCGCCTACGATGCCGAGAGAAAGGACACCGAGTAAGCTCTTCGCATTAACTCTTCTCTCTTCCTTTTCTACCCAAACAGTAGACTTGAACTCGTTTGCCTTCTGGATGAAGAAGGTAGCGGGTCTTGCATGAAGTCCAACCTGATTATTAATAACTACATCTTTAACACACATAAAACATACTCCTTAAAGTTAAATTATCGATATTGCGGTGCATTTAATCTTTACTTATTATACCACAATATATTCCGTAGTCAATCGATAAATTTTAAGTTCTAACAAACGATCAAAGGGTGGCGAAAATAAATGTTTTAATTTGTCTATTTTGCTCAAAAAGCTGAATAACTTTTATTCATTTGAGCTATGCTTATCCTTGAGCGTTTCAAGATATTGCAACTCTTTTTTTGAAAGCTTTGCAATATCCAGCATTTCGGGACGGCGTTTATAGGTTTCTTCTATAGCCTTTTCACGACGCCATTTTGCTATATTGGCGTGATGTCCCGAAAGAAGAACATCGGGAACCTTACGCTCTCTCCAGGTGTCGGGCTTTGTATACTGCGGAAACTCTAAAAGTCCGTCAAAATGACTTTCTTCAGTAAAGCAGACCTCATCAGCAAGAACCCCAGGAAGCATTCGGCAAACTGCATCAGCTACAGTAAGGGCGGGCAGCTCGCCTCCCGTAAGCACATAGTCGCCTATGGAAATCTCTTCATCTACAATTTCGTCTATTACCCTTTGGTCAACACCCTCATAATGACCGCACAGCAACACTATATGGTCATATTCAGACAGCTCAATAGCTTTTTTTTGCGTAAAGGTTGTGCCTTTGGGACTCATATAAATAAGGTGGGGCTTTTCTTCGGTTTTAGAATCGTATAGAGAGGTAAAGCAATTATAAATAGGCGTTGCAGCCATAACCATACCCATTCCGCCACCATAGGGTGTATCGTCAACCTTATTATGCTTATTGCCTGAAAAATCCCGTATATTTACGCAGGAAATATCAACCTTTCCCGCTTTTCTGGCTCTGCCTATTATGCTTTCATCCAAAACTCTTTCGCACATTTCGGGAAAGAGGGTCATTATACTAATTTTCATCAGGGAAAATTCCTTTCAAGGGACGGATTATCACCTTTTCCTCCTCAATATCGACAGAAATTACAACCTCGTCAATACAAGGAAT
>JAZUNC010000156.1:0-2752 GCA_045603945.1 Acutalibacteraceae bacterium
AGGAGAATAATTATGGCTAATAAAAAGAAAAATAGCAGATGCCCTTTACAGGACACCTGCGAAAGAAACTGTGAATTTGAAAACCGCGAAAGGGAATGCCGCTTCTATCGTGATAACTGCCTCCCTGGAGATGAAATCGAAGGACAACCTGTGAACTCAGGCGGAGAACTTACCATTGATGACGAAATTACCGCTATGCAGGAAAAAGAACGCGCCGCAATGGACCTTGACGCACGCATCAAAGTGCACGCTAACCTTGCGTGGCAAAACCTTATGGAATCGGCAAAGTGTCTTAAAGAAATGAGAGACAAAAAATTGTATCTTGAACTGGGCTACTCTTCCTTTGAGGACTACACACAGCAGTCTTTAAACATAAAGCAACGTCAAGCCTATACATATATAAAGGCATATGAAGACCTTGGCGAACGGTTTTTGCAGTCAAATGCAAATCTCGGCATTACTAAGCTCGGTATGCTTGCACAGATACCCGCAACCACCCGCGACGAATTTGTGGAGCAGAACGACCTCGCCTCCATGAGCGTTGAAGATGTTAAAAAGCTCGTTGCTGAGAACGATGCCAAGGGTGAGCAAATAGATATGCTTACCGAAGAATGTGAAGACCTTAAGACCGCTCATAATGAAGCGGCTAACGAAAGAGACGAGTTAAAAGCCGATTTAGAATTCGCTGAAAACAAAATCTCACGCCTTGAAGCCGAGCTGGATGAAGAACGCAACAAGCCCACAGAGGTTGCGGTTGCCGAGCCCGACCAAGAAACTTTAAACAAGCTTCGCGATGAAGCGGCTAAGACTGCTAAAGCCGAGGCGGAAAAGCAGTTCAAGGCTGATAAGAAAGCTCTTAAGGAAAAGCTCACCGCCGAAAAGGACAAGGCTATTGCCGAGGCTACCGAAAAGGCACAGAAGGACCTTGATGATTATAAGGCTCGCGTTGCGGCATTGGATGAGGAAAAGGCTAACCTGCTCAAACGCTCGGAAGAGCTTGAAAAGCAGCTTGCTATATCCACCTCACCCGAAACGGTTAAGTTTACCCTTTATTTTGAAGCGGTACAGGACGACCTGCAAAAGATTTTCGATTCTATAACCACCATCCGTAAGGACAACCCCGATGTAGCTAAACAGTACCACGGTGCACTGATGAGGTTTTATGTAGGGTTGGAAGAAATTATTCGGGGGCTGTGATATGAAGGTTTTTGATTTAATGCACCAACTGGCAAAAATGCCAGCTGGTGCTGATGTGAAAATAAAACTACTAATGCCGCTACAAGATATTATCTGCAACGGTGCCGAATCAAATATTGACGGCATTGAACACTACGGGATAACTAAGGACGTGGTTGAAACCGAAAAAACAATATCTGATGCCACGGTTTACCTCTATTCCGATTAAAGGCGGTGCAGATTAATGGATGCAAAGTGTATAAAGGTGTGCGTTTCGCCATGTCCGAAAGAGAACATCACCGAAGTGGGCGGAATGTCCAAAACAAGCCGAGTGGAAAAAGGTCGAAAGCGAGGTAACGGAATGAAATCAGTATTGATAAGCATACAGCCGAAATGGTGTGAACTTATAGCAAGTGGCAGGAAGACGGTTGAGGTTCGAAAGACAAAGCCGAAACTGGAAACGCCGTTTAAGGTTTATGTTTATGAAACAAAGGCTTATGACACTTTGTTTGGTAACGGTAAACCAAAAAGACTTTGTGTTGACGGTGGCAAAGTCATAGGCGAATTTGTGTGCGATAAGATAACGGATTGCCGAGATATTCACGGACAAGCCTTTTTCACCCTTTCTTGTATGAGCCTTAAAGAATGGATGGAATACACCGAAGGACACAAATGTGCAGTTTATGCTTGGCATATATCCAACCTTGTAATCTATGACAAGCCGAGAAAGTTGGGTGAGTTCTACACCAAATGTGACGAGGGTTGCGAAAATTGCGACTTTTGGAAAAGTGTAAGAGTAAATGCAGACGAGTATGATATGGAATGTTCAAGTAGCATTTACGGACACAGAACATTGAAAAGACCGCCGCAAAGTTGGTGCTATGTAGAAAGCGAGGTTGAGGGAGAATGAAGTGTTATGCAATGCAAAGACCTAAACACAGACTATCAGCTAAAGTTAAAAAGAAACTGCACAAAGATATTGACGAATATATGCGATTAAGTATGATTTACGGTCATACAAAGGCATTAGAAATCTTAAAACAGAGAAAAAAAGCGAGGTTGAGGGAGAATGACGATTAAAGAAACAAGAGATTACTTTGAACAAATGGTTATGGGTAATGGTTTATACCCTTTACAGCCTATTTGTCAAAAAGATATGGAAATGACCAAAATTGCTCTTAATGCCCTCGAAAAGCAGATACCGAAAAAGCCGATAAATCGTGAAGGCACAACTTATTTTTATTGTCCTGTTTGTGAGGGCAACAGACTCAACGATTATTGTGCTGATTGCGGCCAAGCATTAGATTGGGGGGATAGTGAGTGAGAATATGCGTGTTTGAGAAAAGAAGAAAAGGATATGTAAGGTGTGAGAGAGATAATTCAATACGCACCAAAAGTTGTCCTTGTATAAATTTTAAACCGACACTTCTTGCTCGGCTATTTGATTATAGCAAATGTCACTTAAAAGCCAAAAACAAAAGGAGTGACCGTAAAGGAATACCGAGAAAAACACCCTAACTGTAAATATTGCAATCACCGTATAAGTCGGAGGCCAAGCGGTCTTAGGAAGACAATG
>JAZUNC010000157.1:0-1656 GCA_045603945.1 Acutalibacteraceae bacterium
CGATGCAAGAACCCGTGCCGAGGTAATGTCGCTTCTTTCGGGTGGTAAATAATGTTTTCTTTTAAAAATTTAGTCGATAGTAAGGACAGAGCGCTTGTTATGGGTGTTCTCAATATTACTCCCGACTCTTTTTCGGATGGCGGCGAAGCGATAACTGTTTCGCAAGCACTTAAAAAATTAAAATGTCTATGTGAACAAGGTGCCGATATCATTGATGTCGGTGCTTGTTCTACTGCACCTATGAACATGCTTGCTTCAGAGGAAGCGGAGCTTTCCAGATTAAAAAGGCTTTTGCCTGAAATAGTAAAGAATTCAACCGTTCCTGTTTCCGTTGATACTTTTCGCCCCTCTGTGGCTCAATATGCCTTGAGTGAGGGTGTCAGTATAATCAATGACGAAAGCGGTATATATAATATAGGTATGGCAGAATGCGTAAAGGCGTATGGTGCCGGGTGGATTTTTATGCATACGGGTGGCGGAAACTCTGCCACGGAGGAGAAGTATCTGCAGGGTGTAGTAAATGATGTTTTATCTTTTTTTGCTGAGATGAAGCGGAAGGCTCTCTACGATGGCATAAGCGAAGACCAACTGTGTTTTGACTGTGGTATCGGTTTCGGAAAGACAAGGCAGGATGATTTGGAACTGCTATCATCTTGTAAGGAATTATCTCGATTTTCACCATTACTTATAGGCGCCTCCCGTAAAAGAGTTATCGGAGAGATTGTAGGTGGAAAAGAGCCGAAAGACAGATTGTGGGGGAGCGTTGCTGTGGCAACTATTGCTGCCTGCAACGGAGCCGGGATTTTGAGAGTTCACGATGTAAAGGAAACGGCAGATGCATTAAAGGTGGCAGCTGCTGTTAAACGAGGTGTATTATAAATGGAAAAGATAATTATTAAAGGTTTAAAAATTAAAGCATATCATGGCGTAAATCCGGAGGAGAAGATTGACGGACAAAACTTTATACTCGATATTACTGCCGAACTTGATGTAAAAAAAGCACAGCTCAGCGATAATGTTGAGCATACCGTCAGCTACGCCAAAATTATAAAAACGGCTATTGCGGTGTTTACGGCGGAAAGCTACAATTTGATTGAGGTTGCCGCTAATAAAGTCGGAACGGCTATTATGCAGGAGTATCCTAAATTGCGTAGCGTAACCGTACTTCTTAAAAAGCCCGAGGCTCCCATAAAAGCAGATTTTGAATATGTGGCTTTTGAAGAAACGATTACAAGAGAGCAAATGATGGCGGGTAGTATAGAATGAAAGCTGTAATCGGCATAGGTACAAATATCGGGAACAGGTATGATAACATTATGACGGCAACAGAGAGCTTGAGGCTAATTCCCGGAATAACCGTTCTTCGGGAAAGCTCGGTTTATGAAACGGAGCCCTGGGGCTTTACGGAGCAAAACGTATTCTACAATTCTGTTGTCGAGATTGAAACAAACAGAACAGCAGAGGAGCTTCTCGGTGTTTGCCTCGGTATTGAGGCGGGAATGGGTAGGGTTCGTCAGTTTAAATACGGTCCCCGTGTTATAGATTTGGATTTGCTTGTTGTTGAAGGCGTGACTTCAAATACCGATAACTTGAAGCTTCCCCATCCTTTAATAGGGGATAGAGACTTTGTTCTTATTCCTTTGAAGGATTTGTTTG
>JAZUNC010000158.1:0-4703 GCA_045603945.1 Acutalibacteraceae bacterium
TTGGTGACGAGGCGCCCCTGCTAAGGGCGTAGGTCGGGTAACCGGCGCAGGAGTTCGAGTCTCCTCTTCTCCGCCATAAATAAAAAGCACCCATCGAATGATGCGGTGTTTTTTATTTGTTTATATAAATAAAGAGACTCGAAAAGGGCAATCGCAAAGCGATAAAAACAGTCCAGTGGACTGTTTTGGTGCCCGCGTGCGTGTCGGCGAAAGATTTATCTTTCGGCGAGCGAGTCTCCTCTTCTCCGCCATAAATAAAAAGCACCCATCGAATGATGTGGTGTTTTTTATTTTTTATATTATGCTTTTATATCAATGCCTCTATTTCGGTTTTTAGTTTACATATTATGCGTTTTTCGAGGCGAGATATGTAGGACTGAGATATACCGAGCTTATCAGCGACATCCTTTTGTGTCATCTCTTCTTCTCCGCTAAGCCCAAAACGCAATTTCATTATGACCTGTTCCCTTTCGCAAAGTCCGTCTACAAGATCGTTTAAAAGCTCTTTTTCGGCTTCACTTTCTATAAATGATGAAATCTCGTTAGGGTCACTACCCAAAACATCCGAAAGCAACAGCTCGTTTCCGTCCCAATCAACATTGAGCGGCTCATCTATCGATATTTCATTTTTAAGGCCAGAAAACTTACGTAAATACATTAGTATTTCATTTTCAATACAGCGTGACGCATAGGTTGCAAGCTTAATATTCTTATCAGGACGAAAGGTGTTTACTGCTTTTATAAGCCCGATAGTGCCTATTGAAATCAAATCCTCGATGTTCGAAGCATGTGTATCAAACTTTTTGGCAATATACACTACCAATCTTAGATTGTGGGTTACAAGCACATCCTTAATTCTTTGATCATTACCGTCATATTTTTCAAGAATTTCGTTTTCTTCCTCTAAAGAAAGGGGCGGCGGTAGTTTTTCAGGCCCATTTATATAATATATTGAATTGCTTTTCGCATATTTTAGCAACATTCTTCTGTATAGTGTTTTAATAAATAAAATTATATTCATATGTAAAATCTCCTAATCGGGAATTCTGTCTAACGATGAACGAGGAACGATTGCATCACACCCACAGCCTATAGGAGCCTTTGATGCGGCAATAATAGGTTTATTATATTTATAAAGTTTTTCTTCGGCAATAATTTCGGCGGAATCGCAGCGTAACGCTTCAAGCAAACCGACATTCTCTACTGTTTTCACGGGAATTAGTCGTCGTCTGTTTTCAATATTTACGTCTTTTAGCTTTTCAATTAGCTGTTCATATGCAGTATTGTTTATTACAAATACCTGTGCATCGCCAAAGGGGTCAGATAAATGATTTCCTGAGTCAACCAATGCAATATAGCATTCTGTTATTCCGCACATATTTACCTTAAGACAAGCGGTGTCAGTTTTCATTCTACTGTCGCCAATTCTTTGCACAAATCTTATAGCAAAATAGATTAAGATGGTTAAGCCTATCAAAATCAATGGAGAAACATCTATGTAGTTTATTAAATTATCGCATAACCACACTCTGTTGCTTATAATATTTTGCAAGAAATAAACTGCACCGTTAAGCACAAAGGACAGGATTAAAAAAATGATATATGAGAATAAAAACATTTTTAGATCCTTGATTCCGACGGCAACAAATAGAATTAATGCACCTATTCCGATTTTATAAATCAAATCAAGTATATGGGAATTTGTCGGAAAGAATATGTAAAGTGAGGAAAATCCGCCGATTACGGCGGCAGAAATCAGTCGTAAAAGGCGGTAGTTTCTTTTAACAATAACTGAGGTTATACAAAGAAGTATGTAATCTATTATAATATTTGTAAATACCAAGGTATCGACATAAACGACCATATAATCACCCTACAAATATATTATATATCTGATAGCTAAAAAACACTGTCGAAAGATATGGTCGAAAAAAAGAACTTGCACCAAATAGGTGCAAGTTCTTAAAATCAGAAGCCTTCGGGCCAATTAAAATCTCCCCCGTTGCTCTGCTGTCCTCCATTAACCGAGCCCTCGGAATTGACATAGCTTGATGATCCTTCATCATTAAGAAGAACTGCAGACACTGTTGCTGTTTCACCTGACTGCTTTATAACAGTAAGCAAAATTGTACTTCCAGGCTCACTTTCTTCCAATAAATCAAGAATTATCGCATCGTCGTTTATTGCAATATCATTTACACGAGTTATCATATCGCCCTCGTTAAGCTTACCAAACAGGTCACTATCCTTACTTACCTCGCGAACAAGTAAGCCGCAAGCAGGAAGCTCACTGAGTTCTGCCATAGCACTATTATAAAAGTTGTAGGAAATTCCTAAGCGTGCACGATTTTTAACATTACCGTTTTCAATAAGTGACTGTACAACCTTTTGTACGGTTTTGGTAGGTATTGCAAAACCCACTCCTTCATAAGATGTCCCCGAAATCTTTGACGAGGTTATTCCAACTATCTGTCCGTACATATTTACAAGTGCTCCACCAGAATTACCGGGATTAATTGCTGTATCGGTCTGTATAAAATTAGAGGAATAAGTGGTTGTTATAGACATTCGCACCTTCGGTACAGATACTATACCAGAGGTGATAGTTGACTTTGCACTGTAACCGTTTGGGTAACCTACGGCACACACCGCCTCGCCTGTAATGACCTCATCGGAATTTCCAAAAACAGGCACCGGTAGCTTTATGTTTTCGCTTATTTTTAGAACCGCCAAATCGCTTCGAGTGTCGCCTGCAACATAGTATGCATCATACTCGCTGCCATCACTCATAAATATCTTGAATTTTGCAGATGATATTGAGGAATATATATGGTCATTGGTTATAATATATCCGTCCTCTGAATATACAACCCCAGATGCCTCGCTCATTTCGCCTGCTTCGTTATACACAAAGATTCCTACAACTGATTTTGAAATATCTGAATAAATTGCAGCGGCAGAGAATGCATTTGCATTTTCAGGCTTACTTTGTAACGACACAGAAGGTGCTTTGCCTACGGTATCGGGAACGCGGTTGCTGTTCTTACCTATGAAATATCCACCATAGGTAGAGCAACTGAGCACTATAACAGCGGCTAATATTAAACAGAAGATTTTTATTCCTTTATTTGTAGTATTCTCTTTAGCCGGTACAGTTTCGGGTATATTTATCTTTTGAGCTTCGAATTCATCTAAAGCAAACTCTTCCGATTCGTTTGGCTCCTTTGTAAAGTTAATTTTTTCAGCCTGAGAAGTGTTTTGCTCTATGCTCTCTTGCTCATTGTCTAAATTATTAAACTCTTTATCAAAATTATCGTTCATTATGATCTCCGTTCATTATTTATTGGCAGTAACACAACAAATTCGGTGTATTCTCCCCATACGCTGTTTACCGAGATGCTTCCGTTATGCAAATCGACCACAGTTTTACAAATGTAAAGTCCTAAACCAAGACTGTCTTTATGGTTTGAACGGGATTTATCAATTTTATAAAAACGTTCAAACACATGAGGCAAATCTTTTTCGGGAACACCTTCTCCTGTGTTCTTAATTTTAAATTCCAATTTATCCTCTAATCTATGAAGATTGATTTCAATTGTGCCATTTTCAGGGGTAAATTTAACAGCGTTATCTGAAAGGTTATATATAACCTGATGCAACAAATCCTTATCGCCTGTTATAAGGGTTTCGGTTAGAGTGTCAAGTCCGACAATATCTATATTCTTTTCGGATATTTTTTGCTCCATCGATATAACTACATTTAATAGCGTGTCAGATAGACGGAACTGAGTCGGCTTTAGTGGATTTTCACCCGATTCGAGCCGTGCAAGACTAAGCATAGACTGAACAAGACGAGAAAGCCTTTTAACCTCATCAGAAACAATTTTAAGATAATAATCTTTTTTGCTTTCATCTATAGTCCCGTCAACAATGCCGTCGATAAAACCACTTATGGTGGTCATTGGGGTTTTTAGCTCGTGAGATATATTGGCAACAAAGCTTTTACCCGTCATTTCGGTGCGGGAAAGAGAGTCTGTCATTCGGTTAAAAAGCACAGAAAGCTCACCAATTTCATCATTGCTCATAACAGGAACACGCTTTGAAAAGTCGCCGTTTGCGATAGCGTTAGCCGCAATAGACATATATTTAAGCGGACGTGTCAGCCTATACATAACGCTGTACTCTGCAACAAACATAAACAGCAACGGGAATATTGCAGAAATAGCATACATACCAAACATCATTTTAATAAGGTCGGTAGCCGTCATTACATCAGAAACAGCAATTATATAATAGGGGTCTGCATCTACCGTTACCCGTTTTGAGGAAGAGTAATTCATACGCTCATACATACCGTCGATACTTGAAAGTTCTACCTTTCCGTCAGAGGAAATATTGTTTATAAACTCAGAGCTTAAAATAGTATTAGTATGTATACAATTACGACTCTTTTCAAAATTTTCGCAGCTGCACACAAGTATTCTGCCGTTTTTATCTGCAATATAAATATCAAGTGCATTGACCTTTGCAAGTGAGGATACAACTGCAACGGTTGTATCTGCAACAGCGTCCCTACCCGAAATCATTTCATCCGAAATAATGCTACAGCTACTATTGAGCACAGTATATTTATTCTTTGCAAATTCGTCATTAATGGCAATAGAAAGAAGCACGAACACTAATGTCAGGGTAACAAATAATAC
>JAZUNC010000159.1:0-7176 GCA_045603945.1 Acutalibacteraceae bacterium
AATTAAACAGATTTCCAGTTTTAATGCCTGCAAGGGTTGGCGAACAATGGCGAACTAACATTTCATCTGACATAATCAGACCCCCTTTCTTACAAAAAAATAAACCTGTTAAAAGGTTTTCCTAAATCACGCTGTTTATTAACAGACTTATCGGTTTTAGAGGGACAGGCAAAAATTTTAACTTCATTCATAAACTTATTTTGAAAGGGGTTTTTATTTTGTTTGCATTTTTACTTCAAATAGCATCGTCGCTTTTTTATTTAGCCCTGCACATAGCGGCACCCGGCTCGTTCCCTGCCGCACTTTCAGCCAAAGAGGAAACCGAGCTGATTAAGCGAAAGGAAGCAGGAGATGAAGAAGCAAGAGCAAAGCTTATTGAGCATAATCTACGACTTGTTGCCCACGTAATTAAAAAATACTACAGCAACACTGCAGATCAAGACGACCTTATTTCCATAGGTACTATCGGTCTTATAAAGGCAGTTTCTACATTTAAAAGCGACAAGGGCATAAGACTGGCGACATATGCCGCCCGCTGTATCGAAAATGAGGTGCTGATGTATTTTAGAAGCACCAAGAAATCGGCTCAGGACCTGCATTTCGGCGACCCCATAGACACCGACAAGGACGGCAACGCTCTCACCCTTGTTGATGTGGTGGCGGACGATGTAAACATTGCTGACGAGATAGATAAAAAGCTAAAGCTTGAACGACTTAAGGTGCTTTTAGAAACCCGTCTGGATGACCGCGAAAAGGAAATTATTAAAATGCGGTATGGCATTGGTGGGAGAAACGAACTTACTCAGCGGCAGGTTGCGGCTATTCTTGGGATTTCCCGTTCTTATGTTTCGAGAATAGAAACCTCTGCTCTAAAGCGACTGAGGCGTATGCTGTAAATAAAAAAATTCGTTTGAGTTATCTGTTTTAGTAAGATTCTCAAACGAATTTTAATTTACTTATTATTTATTTTATTAAGTAGGTCTGGCAGTTCCTCAACCGTTTCTATCTCATAGTCTGCATGAGGAATTTGGTCAAAGCACCAATATCCCGTGGTTTTAACCCAAACGGGTATGTAGCCCACCCTTCTCGAACCGTCAACATCATTTATAGGATGATCGCCTACATAAACAAGCTCGTGAGGTGGGATGCCGATTTTCTCGCTCATTACGAGAAAGGGTTTAGGGTCAGGCTTGTGAACGCCAACGTCACCGCTTATTACTACTTCATCCACCAGATCGTAAAGCTCAAGCTTTTTAAGCTTCAAATCCTGAGAAGCGTGACCACCGTTAGTAACTATACCAAGCTTATACCCCTGTTGTCGAAGTTTTATAAGCATTGGGTTGGTAAACGGATATTTAACCGCGGCAATAGGCCAACAGTTATTGATAATATACCTTACCGCCTCCATTGCCTCTTCATCGGTAACAGGAGAGAATATGCCTTCCTCTGCACAGGTTTTTATGACATTTACCCAACCATAATGTATATGCTTTTTTTCGACTGAAATAAGACGGTCTATAAATTCTTCTACTGATAAACTTTGCGGAATTTTCTCTCTATAATGACGATAAAACTCAGGCATCACTTTTTTTAAGGTGGCATATCGGTCAAACAAGGTATGGTCTAAATCAAATATTACACCGCGAATCATAAAAGCCTCCGTAAAAACTGCTTTGGTGAGCGCTAAATAGCATTAATTATTTGCAAAACTCTAACATTGTGCGGTAGGTTTCATATACATCAAACTTAGCCACAACCTCAAAGGGCGCGTGCATAGTAAGGACAGGAACACCGAGGTCAACAACGTCTACACCCATATTTGCGATGTACATAGCCACTGTTCCGCCGCCACCGAGATCTACTCTACCGAGTTCTCCTGTCTGCCAAGCAATACCTGCCTTATCTAACATATTACGTACATATGCCACATACTCTGCAGTTGCATCGGAGGTGCCGCTTTTACCTCTGGAACCTGTATACTTTGTTATAACTGCACCATAGTTAAGCTTTGCTGCGTTTTTAGCCTCCATAACATCCTTGAAGGTAGGATCCATACCTGCATTGACATCTGCAGAAAGGCATTTTGAATTTCTGAGTGCTACTGTATAGTCTGCACCCTGATTTTCGGCTATATCACGTACAACAAAGCGTAGGAAATCCGAATTTAACCCTGTATTTCCGTCAGAGCCAACCTCTTCCTTGTCGGCAAGGATAGCAACGGCGGTTTTTTCGGGATTTTCAACCTCGGTAATAGCAATAAGTGCGGGATAGGAACAAACCCTGTCGTCGTGACCGTAGGAGCCTATCATAGAACGGTCAAAACCGATATCACGAGGCTTTGCGGCAGGAACACATTCAAGCTCTGCAGAAAGGAAGTCCTCTTCGGTAACTCCGTATTTTTCGTGAAGTATGGACATTATATTAAGCTTTACAAGCTCGCTTGCCTTGTCGTCCTTAAAGGGGCGGCTTCCAATAAGGATATTAAGCTCCTCACCGCGAATACCGTCAGCAAGGGTACGCTTAGACTGTTCCTGAGCCAGGTGGGGTAAGAGGTCTGTCACCACAAAGCAAGGGTCATTTTCGTCCTCGCCGATATTTACCTCAACCACGCTACCATCCTTTTTGGCAAAAACACCGTGAAGGGCAAGAGGGATTGTTGTCCACTGATATTTTTTTATTCCGCCATAGTAATGTGTTTTGAAGAGTGCAAGCTCGGTATCCTCATAAAGGGGATTAGGCTTTAAGTCAATACGGGGGGAATCAATATGGGCGGCAGTAATCTGAATTCCCTCTTCTACACTTTTTTTACCTACAACAACAAAAGCAACCGTTTTGTCGCGGTTATTTACGTAATATTTGTCCCCTGCCTTATATTTACGGTTTCGGTCGTAGGGGGTAAATCCTGCCGTTTCGGCAATAGCAATAGCCGCCTTAGCCGCTTCACGCTCGGTCTTACCGAGGGCAAGAAACTGTTTGTATCCCTCACAAAAATCGTTAATTTTATTCCACTTTTCATCAGTTACGGCTTTAAGACCGTTTTCTCTCTTTAAAAAAAGCTTTTCTTTAAGTAGTTCTGCTGCTGTTTTTTCAGCCATATCAGTTGCCTCCAAGTTTTATAAGAAGTTTTGTGAATTCTTTAATTAATGTATCGCTGTCAGAATCATTATATATTATGTGCGAAGTTTTTGATTTATAATACTCATCAGGTTTTCCTGCCGACATACGAAGCTTTGCGGCATTAAGGTCTATATTGTCCCTTTGCATAATTCTTTCCAGACGTTTTTCGGGTGCTGAAAGCACTGCACAGGTAGTATCACAAAGTTTATCGGCACCGCTTTCATAAAGAGTAGGTGCATCAAGTAATATTTTCTGCGAATTTGAATTATTTATTTTATTTTTGATTATTTCCACAATAAAGGGCAATATCGTGCGGTTTAGCAGTGACGTTTTCTCGGCTGAAGCAAAAGCCTTTTCGGCTAATTTTTTTCTGTTTAAGCTTCTGTCAAAGTTCAGAATATCCTCGCCAAACACAGCGGTAAGAGCATTAAGGGTTTCTGCCTGCTCTGTTGCCTCACGGGCAACCTTATCACAATCGATAATCTCATATCCCATATTCTTTGCCGCCTTACAGGCGGGTGATTTTCCAGAGCCTGTAGGCCCTGTAAGTCCTAAAATAAATCTCATAGCTTTATCACCTTAAATCCTGCGGCACGGATAAGACGGTTATAAACCGCAAGGCCGACTCCGCATTTTTTTGGTGCGTGGACATATACTGCCGAAACCCCAAGCTCATCTGCCATGCGTAGCAGTGAAAATATGGTTTGTGCCTGTGCGGCTTCGTCCTGGGCAGAGCCGTAGCAAAGGGTTTTTATACTGATTTTATTAACATCCTCGCTGAAAACAATAGCGGCGGAGTTTTCTTTTTTATTTATGTAATCTGCAAAAGCAACGCTATCGGCTTTTACAAGAAACACCCCTGTTTTGGGAGAATAATGCTTGTATTTCATACCCGGCGAAGAAACCTTTTCCCCTTTTTCGGGTTCTGATAGCACCGCTTTGTCGATGACAAGGTTGGGTAAAATTTCTTTTAGCTGTTCTGCCGTAACATAGCCCGGCCTTAAAAGACGGGGAGGGTTAGTTGCAAGGGTAACAACGGTTGACTCTACTCCTACCTCTGAATCTGCCGACACAACAACACCGTCTATCCTTCCGTCAAGGTCGGCAATCACATGCTGTGCTGTAGTAGGGCTTGGGCTTCCTGAAAGATTTGCCGACGGTGCCGCAAGCGGCATACCCGATGCTTTAATTATCTCACGGGCAACATTGTTTGACGGCATACGGACAGCTACCGTATCAAGTCCGCGTGAAACACTTTCTGCAATTTTGTTTGATTTTGGCAAAACCATTGTTAGAGGGCCAGGCCAAAAGCGTTCTGCAAGCTTTATTGCCTCCTCGGGCAGGTGGCTTACTACCTCACCCAGCATCTTCATATCGCTTATATGGACTATAAGAGGATTATCCTGCGGTCTGCCCTTTGCGGTAAAGACCTTAGCTATTGCCTCATCGTTATATGCAGAGGCGGCAAGACCGTAGACCGTTTCGGTGGGTATGGCAACCACACCGCCCGCCTTTAAAATTTCGGCGGCGGAGGCTATTCCCCTTTTATCGTCACAAAATCTTACGGTTTGCATTTTAACTTCCTTACTGCTCTGCCTCTGATTTGAGCATTTCTGTTCTGTAGTATGTGATAAGTGCATCTACTACCTCATCGATGTCACCGTTTACGATAGAATCGAGCTTATAGAGGGTAAGTCCGATTCTGTGGTCGGTCACCCTGCCCTGAGGATAGTTGTAGGTACGGATACGCTCACTTCGGTCTCCTGTACCAACCTGTGCCTTACGGTCGGAGGCAATAGCCTCGTTCTGTTTAGCCTGCTCCATTTCATAAAGTCGGGAACGAAGCACCTTCATTGCCTTATCCTTATTTTTGAACTGACTGCGTTCATCCTGACATTCAACCACAAGTCCCGTAGGAAGATGGGTGATACGAATTGCAGATTCGGTTTTATTGATATGCTGACCGCCTGCACCGCTGGAGCGGAAAGTATCTATCTGAAGGTCAGCAGGGTTAATGTCAACTTCAACATCATCAGCCTCGGGAAGCACGGCAACAGTTACTGTAGAGGTGTGAATTCTGCCAGAGGTTTCGGTTTCGGGAACACGCTGAACGCGATGGACTCCGCTTTCGTACTTAAAGCGTGAATATGCACCCTCGCCCTCTATCATAAAGCTTACTTCCTTATATCCCCCGAGCTCGGTTTCGTTGGCGCTTACTATTTCAACCTTAAAACGGCGGGATTCGGCATACATTGTATACATACGCATAAGCACCCCTGCAAAGAGAGCTGCCTCCTCTCCGCCTGCACCGCCGCGAATCTCTACAATAACGTTTCGGTCATCGTTGGGGTCTTTGGGCAAAAGAAGTATTTTAAGTTCTTCTGAAAAGGTCTCTATATCAGCCTTAGCCTGTAAATATTCCTCCTCCACAAGCTCCTTGAAATCCTTATCAAGTCCGCCTGCGTCTAAAAGCTCCTTAGCCTCAGCCTCGGCGGTTTTAGCCGCTGAATATTCGCGGTATTTTTCCACTATTGGGGTAAGGTCTTTATGCTCCTTCATAAGTTTTTTAAACTGTTCGTTGTCAGAAATGACCGCAGGGTCTGAAAGAAGCTGTCCCACCTCTTCAAAACGCATTTCTACCGCTTTTAGTTTATCAAACATAATTAATTTTCTCCGTTTTCGATAATTTTTTTGATGCTTTTTTCGATTTTAACCCGTGGTGCCATTACTTCGTGACCACAACCAGTACAGCGTATTTTAAAATCCATTCCTATGCGAAGCACCTTAAAGGTATCGGCACCACAGGGGTGCTTTTTCTTCATAAGCAGAGTATCTCCGACCTTTACATCCATTTGATGCCTACCTCCCCATATTAATATTTTTATTATTATACATCAATAACTTGAATTACGCAATATCTTCTTGATAATCTCTGATAAAAATGATATTATTGTATTAATTGTAGGGGGATAATCTATGAAGTTATTACATACTGCAGACCTTCATATCGGAGCCGAGCTCTCCTATCTCGGAGAAAGGGCTGAAGAACGAAAATATGAAGTGCTGGATGTGTTTAAAAACATTTGTCATATTTGTACCGAACAAAAGGTAGATATTTGTCTGATTGCGGGAGATTTATTCGACAGCATCTCGGCCGCAAAAGTATTTTTTATCCCTGCCGCTACGGCTATTGCCTCGGCAAGCTCCACAAAGTTTTTCTATGTTGCGGGAAATCACGACCCACTAACCGCTTCCTCCCCTTTTCTTACCGAAAACTTGCCCGAAAACCTGACCGTTTTCGGCGGAGAGTGGGAAACCGTAACCCTTAAAGATTTAGGCATTAGGATAACGGGCAGATCCTTTACACGCTGTGATATGGAATTTTGCGAACTGCCTACTATGCCGAATGACGGTATTTATAATATACTGCTAATGCACTCGGACTTTGGGGTCATCGACAGCCCATATAATCCTATTTCGACTGACTTTGCAGAAAGCTGCGGTGCAGATTATCTGGCTTTGGGGCACATCCACAAACGCACCGAAATTGAGAGAATAGGAAACACATATATCTCATATTGCGGCTGTCCCGAAGGACAGGGTTTTGACGAATGCGGCACAAAGGGTGTCTATATTGGCGAAGTTTCAAAAAACCTTTTAAAGCTTGAGTTTAAAGCCACCTCCAAAAGACAGCACATTGTTAAAAAAATCTCATTAAGTGATGTCGAAAACACCAAACAGACTGAAAATATTATTATCGAAATTCTTTGTAAGGAATTCGGAGAAAACTACGGCAGAAATCTTTATAAGCTTATACTAACCGGCAGTGTGGAATCGGTATCAGACATAAATCTCGCCGAGCTTACCGCCTCCCTTAAAACAAAGCTCTATTTTGTAAAAATAAAAAATCAGCTTAAACCAAAGCTTGATTTAGAACTGCTTGCTCAGGAAATATCACTTAAAGGTATTTTTGTAAAAAAGATGCTTGAAAGAATTAAAAATGCAGATGAAAAGCAACAAAAACTACTTATTGATTCAATGTATTTAGGGCTTGAAGCA
>JAZUNC010000160.1:0-5219 GCA_045603945.1 Acutalibacteraceae bacterium
AATACCGACAGCAGACGCATTCTCTGCCTTTTTTCTTTGATAGTAGTCGGAGATATTATACTTTGTTTCTCCTTCACCAAAAACACTACCGACGATATTATAGGAATTCTCTCGGCTTTTATTCTTTCGACAGCTACGGCAATTATATTAAAAAAGATAACAGAGCTTTGGAAGATTAAAAGCTTTAAATATAAACAAACAATTACGGTTGCAATAATGCTTTTTGCCTGTTTGTTGCTTGTGCTGGTGGCACTCTTTACAGTTTATAATTTTTCCAGCTATGCCGCCAATATAATGCTTTCAACCAACGAGCTCGTGCTACCCTTTATAAGCTTTGCAGCGTTAGCAACGGTTATTGCTTTTTCTCGAAAAAATGTGCTTATGAAGCTGTCACTTATACTTTTCCCTGCAGTAATAGTGCTGATAATAGTGATGTTTGGATTTTCGGTACAGTTTATGAATGTAAAGTATCTGATACCGTATAAGGCTCCCGTTGGTTTCGGATTTATGAAAACATTTCTACCACTATATTTGTCCCTTACCGCATCGTCGGTTCCCATGCTGGTTATAGGTAGAGAGAATAAAAAACGAAGTTTTGCCCTTTCTTATCTTTTAGGAATAGGACTGCTCATATTGTGTTTAATAAATACCATTGCTATTTTCGGTGGAGAGCTTGCCGCTACCCTTGAATACCCCTATTCCTATGCCGTAAGCACAGCCTCTATGGGAGAAATATTTTCTCGGCTGGATGGAGCATTGTATGCGGTGTGCTTTTTTACAGGAATAACCAAAACCTCAGCATGTATTTTTGCGGCATTATGTCTTTTAAGAAGTTTAATTCAAAAAATTTTATCCCCCAAAAAATAAATTTTACTATTGAAATGCATAATAACTTGTGGTAATATTACAGTATAAATGTTAAAACATATGAATAGGTTTTGTGCATTTTGTCGAAAAACTGCGTTGAATCTTGTAACAAGAAGCGGTTATAAGGTCCACGACGGATTTTCATATAGCTTTTATACACGAAAGGGGAGCTTCTTTTGAAAGACTACAAAGCTAAAAACATCCGAAATGTTGTTTTTGCTGGTCACGCTTCGGCCGGCAAGACCTCTCTTGTTGAGGCGGCATATTACCTTACAGGTAAGTCAGACCGTCTTGGAACCATCGCAGAGGGTAATACCGTCTCTGATTTTGATGCGGAAGAAATACGCAGAAAGTCCAGCGTCTCCGCCTCTGTAATACCTTGTGAATGGAAGGATGTAAAGCTTAATATTATAGATACCCCAGGTCAGTTTGATTTTTCGGCTTCGGTGAGCGAGGGCTTCCGTGCCGCAGGAAGCTCGGTAATTGTTGTTTCGGGCAAAAGCGGAGTTTCGGTAGGAGCACAAAAGGCTTTTGATGCCGCAACTAAAAAAGGAATAGCAAAACTGTTCTTCATCAATAAAATCGATCACGAGCATTCCGATTTCTATAAAGTCTTTGAAGACCTTAAAGCAACCTTCGGTCCTATGGTGTGCCCCATTGTAGTGCCCTATGTTGTTGACCATAAAGTACAGTGTTACATAAATCTTATCGACTTCCGTGCATACGAATATAAAGACGGCAAGGCTACAGTTGTGCCTATGCCTGATATGGGTCACCGTTTAGAGGGACTTCGCACCGCAATCAATGAAGCGGTTGCAGAAACCAGCGAAGAACTTATGGAAAAATACTTCTCAGGTGAGGAGTTTACGCCCGATGAGCTTATTATGGGCCTTGCAACAGGTGTAAGACGCGGTGAGATAGCACCTGTTTTCTGCGGAAGTGCCGCAAATCTACAGGCTGTCGACCAGCTCTTAAACGGTCTTATCTGGCTTGCTCCCTGGGCAGAAACTGTTGCAGGCGAAACAGGTGTAGATAATGACGGAAATGAGGTTCAGCTTACGGTTAATGAGGATGCTCAGACTGCCGCTATCGTGTTTAAAACCGTGGTTGACCCCTTTGTTGGAAAGCTTGTTTATTTCAAGGTGGTAAGCGGTAAGGTTACCTCTGATATGACCCTTCTTAATATGCGTACAGGACAGAACGAGCGTATAGGAAAGCTCTATTTCGTCTGCGGCAAAAAGCAGGTTGAAACGAATTGTGTAACAGCAGGGGACATCGGTGCAGTTGCTAAGCTCAGTGCCACAAGCACAGGAGATACGCTTTGTTCTCCCGCCCGTCCCGTTCGTCTTCCCCAAATCGCTTATGAGCTTCCTAACTATAAAATGGCAGTCAGACCTAAAAACAAGGGAGAGGAAGAAAAGCTTGCAGCAGGTCTTATGAAGCTTGCCGAAGAAGATCCTACAATCACCCTTAAAAATAACGATGCTACAGGCGAGCTTGTTCTTGCAGGTCTTGGCGAACAGCATTTAGATACTGTTGCCAACAAATTAAAGGCTAAGTTTGGCGTAGAGGTTGTATACGAAGCTCCTAAAGTAGCCTATCGCGAAACTATTCGTAAAAAGGCAAAGGCTCAGGGCAGACATAAGAAACAGTCGGGCGGTCACGGACAGTTCGGTGATGTTTGGATTGAGTTCGAGCCAAGTGACTGCGAGGGTCTTGAGTTTGCTGAAACGGTATTCGGCGGCTCTGTTCCCAAGAACTACTTCCCTGCAGTTGAAAAGGGCTTGCAGGAATCTGCACAAAACGGTGTTTTGGCAGGCTATCCTATGGTAGGGGTTAAAGCCACCCTTACAGACGGTTCTTATCACCCTGTAGATTCTTCCGAGCTTGCTTTTAAAACCGCCGCATCACTTGCCTTTAAGGCAGGTATTCCTGAGGCTAGCCCTGTACTCTTAGAACCTGTGGTTACGCTCGTAGCCACTATCCCTGCCGATAATTCGGGTGATATTATGGGTGACATCAATAAGCGTCGTGGCAGAGTCCTTGGTATGGATCCCGACGGAAAGCTTATGATAATAACAGCCGAGGTTCCCGAAAGCGAGCTTGCAGATTTCCCAACAATGCTTCGTTCTGTAACACGCGGTGTAGGCTCTTTCTATACTGAGTTTGCACGTTACGAGGAGGTTCCCGCCGCCATCGCACAGAAGGTCATTGCCGAAAGCAAAGCCGACTGATAAAAAGCAAGACACCCCTCGCTGTGAGGGGTGTTTTTTGTGTGGCATAGAAAAAAGATTGCAGATTTTCGAAAAAAACAGTTTTTTATGTTGAAAAATTCCCTTTTTGATGGTATATTCAAATCATCAAGTTTTATAGTCGGCATTTGATTTGTCCGACCACATATAAAGGTTGAACGGAAAAGAATATCTGCTACACGGTATACTTAAGGCGCTGCCCAAGGAGATAAATATGGAAAGTTTAAAATTTACGGTTTTTGCCGATCTCCATTATAAGAAAGGAATGTATGCTGCTACTGTGGACGACCTTTATGAGGTCTTTTCCCGTGCTGAGAGGGAAGACTCCTCGTTTGTCGTACACCTTGGTGACCTTTGTAACGATTACAGCGGTTCGCCCGAATTGGTAAAGGGTTATCTTAAAAATAGGCAGGGGCTTGCAGTTTACGGCATATACGGTAATCACGAGCTGGAAAGTGTTGACAACTCTATGGAGAGGGTTACCCCTTGCCTTACTAATGATAGCGAGGTAGTGTGGGGAACTAAAAACGGCAAAATATCTTATGAAACAGCCTATTACCATAAAGATATTGGTCCCTTCCGTCTTATATTTACCGATACAAACTATTCTCTTTCACCTTCAGGAGAATATGAGCATAATAGAACCTGTAGCTATGGTGCACCCCCCGAAAACACCCAAACAAATGCCCTGTCTGAAAGGCAATTTTCTTGGCTTTGCAATATTCTTCACGACGGAGCCGAAAAGGGTATGAAATGCATAGTTTTCAGTCATGCCGCCTTTGCCGAAAAGTTTGGCCGTTCGGCTGATGCCGAAAAGGTCAGAGCCCTTTTTGCAGAAGTAAACGCTAAAAGGGAAAACACCGTTATAGCATCCTTTAACGGTCATTGGCACGCAAACGACCACGAAATTTCAGACGGAATTTTATACTATAACGTAAATTCTGCAAAAAACGGTTGTTGGAATTCTACTCAGCAGCCACATTATAAAGAAGAGCATACCTGCCCATATTACGATTTTGACAGCGAAGGCAACCTAATCGGCAAGAGAGAAGTACCGTTAAATGATCTTCGCATGGGAAAGAACACCTGGTTTTTTGAAAACCCTCTTTCGGTTACAGTAACCGTTTTAGAGGACGGAACCGTAAAGGTTGAAGGAACCGACACCCGCTGGATGTGGGATGTCAATCCTGTAGGTCCCAGTGGCACTCCCTACCGCACGCCTTATACAACCTCAGTTGTCAGAAAAGGTTAGGCCATAATAGATGGGCATCAACAACCTGATGCTTTGGTGGAAAACTGATTAGCAGAAATAGTTAAAACGAAACCCCTTCGATTTTATCGAAGGGGTTTAATATTAACAGCCTGATGTCAACTGTTTTCTTTGCATTCGTCTCCAGTTATAAAATCCGTAAATATCGTTGGCGAGAAACATTATAAAGCAAAATACCATAGGCAGGCAGGAAATGTCGGTAAATGCCGCTGATATCCATAAGATAATAAGCACGATGTCATTGGCGGCATAGGCTAAAGCGTAAAACGGGCTTCTAAGAAAGGTAAAAGAGCAGGCTATCCAGCTTGTGGTGATGGAAAGGGTGCTGAAAAATAGATTTGCTGTGCCAAGAGCCTTTAAAATAATGTAAAAGAGAATGGTTACAATAGAAGCTGTAATGATGACGGCAAATATTTTTCTTGCATTAAGTCGGTCTATTTCGACCACCTTTGTGCCTTTATACGGATGCTTTATCCACGAAATAAGGGATACTACAGCCATAGGCAGACTCATTCCGATATAGGTGGCGGTTTCGCCGTAATATCGAAACAAAAGGGAAATTATTCCATACATCAGGGCAAATATTATGCAAAGCACCTGTCCTGTTATCATTCCCTTTGCAACAAATATTAAAGCTGTAACACCTATAACAGAGGCAATCGAAGAAACTATTCCCTGAGTTCCCGAAAAAAATGAGGAAATAATTATAACTAATACCGAGCTTACCCATAACCCCGTTTCAAATTTAGTTAGTGTTTTAAAAGGATTATTAATTCTCATACGCACCTCAATAAAAAACACCCGTCAACACATCTTCAAAGACCTAACGA
>JAZUNC010000161.1:0-4800 GCA_045603945.1 Acutalibacteraceae bacterium
ATTCACAGGAATAGTAATATACTGCAGCAGAGGTACAGGTTGCATCTGACTTTTTGTAAGTATCGGTTGTTACCTCTTTATTGTAATTATGCTCTGCAAGAGGTAGAAGAGCATTTGATCCTTTGATTATTTTTTCGCAGTCGTTACAGAAGGTATAGGCTCTATGACCCTGCTGTGTGCAGGTAGAGGGAACTTCCTCAAAGACAGTAACGTTTTCGTGAATGCAAGCTCCGGGAACAACCGGGGCATCTTCCCATTTGTCGTTTGTCCAACCATAATGCCAGACAGCATTAAGCAGATATTCGTTGCCTTCGGGGTCAATGTTCATATTATCACGGTCCGCCTCGGTTCCCTGATAGTAAACATCGGTGAGGTTTTCACAGCCTGCAAAGGCATCATACTCGATGGTTTCCACGCTGAGAGGAATCTCGATAGAGGTGAGGTTTTCGCAGTCCATAAAGGCACTGTACATAATGGTTGTAACGCTGGAGGGTAAGAACTGCTGGGTCATATCGGTATTTTTAAAGGCTTCGGGAGAAATTATTGCAATAGAGTTGCCCAGGTCAAGGTTGGTGATGGGGCAATTTGCAAAGGCATATGCACCTAAATATTCCAAACCGTCGCCCAGCTTAACTGTTCTAAGACTTACGCAGTGGGCAAAGGCTGAATCACTTATGTCATATACCGAATTGGGTATGGTTACAGCCGTAAGGTTGCCGCAACGAGCAAACGCGTCCGTACCGATACTTTCCAGACCTTCACTTAGAGTAAGGGTTTCCAGGGCAGAACCATAGAAAGCACACCAGTATACTTCGCGTATATTTGACGGAATATTTAGGTTTTTAATACCCGTGTGGGCAAAGGTATTATATGAAATATATTCTAATCCGCTTCCAAAGGTGACCTGTTCAAGATAACGGCAGGAGCTAAACGCGAAGCCTCCCAGGTAAGCCAGACTGTCGGGCAGGGTTACTGCCGTTACAGGTGTGTTTTCAAAGGCAGAGGAATAAATTTCTACTACGCCGTTTCCAAGACTTAAATTTGCTATCTTGGAGTTTTCGAATGCTCCACATCCAACTATCTGTACAGAGTCAGGAAGGGTGAGGGATGTAAGACCCGATGAGCGGAAAGCAGAGTCTCCGATGTCTTCAAGGCTTTCGGGAAGGTCGATGTCTTTAAGAGCCGAAGTTCCTTCTAACGCACTTTCTCCGATGGAAACAAGTCCGTCGGGGAGGTCGATGCTTTCAAGGCTGAGGCAGGAGAAGAATACGCAATAAACCAGCTCGGTAACCTGAGGAGAAACTATAACCTCGGTAAGCTTGGTACAGCCACTAAAGGCACCCGAAACAATTTCGGTTACGGTTTCGGGCATTTCATAGCTTCCCTCTTTATTTTTAGAGCAGAAGATAATCTTGGTTTTATCATTGTTGTAGGTAACGCCGTCCTCAGTAACGAAATAGGCATTACCTTCAGAGAAGATAATCTCCAGATTGCTGTATATAGGTGCACTTAAAGCATCAATGTTGATAACAGAATCGGGAACTTCATATGTGTTGCCCGAAGCTACAGGGAATGCAATAACGGTGGTTTTGCTCTTGTTATAAAGAACGCCATCTTCGGTGCAGAAATTGGGGTTATCCTCTGAAACCACGATTTCTTTAAGATTTTCCGCATACCAGAACATCTCAGCGTATAAATTGCGGATGCCTGAGCCAAAGGTTACGGTTTCGAGGCAATAGAAATTCTGAATGAGATAGTCGCCGATTGTCTTGACGCTGTCGGGGAAGATGATGTGCTTAACTTCATCGCTTCCACTAAGATATGTAACACCGATAACGGGCTTTCCGTCAATCTCAGCAGGAATTTCCAGAGTTTCGGGGGTGATGAAGGAATCGGTAATAATAACTCCGTCGCCGCCAGCAATATACTCGAAGGAGTCATTTTGAGCAACCTGAGCTATGTCTATTTCATAGGTGAAATCAAAGCCTGCGATAGTACCGCTTACTTCATAGGTGTTGCCTGCGGTCCACTGGTTTTCGTAGCTTTGAGTTTCCGGGATTTGCATATGAAAATATCTGCCGTTCCATTCAAACCCGTTGTCGTTTATAACGGTGCCGTCGGTAAGGGTGATGGTAACCTCGCTACTGTTGGGCCATATATGATAACGGTAATATTCAGGAGAGTAAGTGTATTCACCTGTTTCCTCGTCCCAGTATCCGTCTGTAGTATAATAACCGCCTGTGTTTTCTTGTAACCTGATTGGGTTGATAACAACCGATGCAACGGGGGTCTTAACTATTTCCACACCATATGTGAACTCAAAGCCTGCAATTTCGCCCCTTATATAATAGGTGTTGCCAGCCGTCCACTGATTTTCATAGCTTTGGTCAGAGCCAAATATGCTTATGGAATAATATTGGCCGTTCCATTCAAAGCCTGTGCCGTGAATAACCCGTCCGTCAGAAAGGGTGATGGTAACATCTTCGTCGTTGGGCCAAGGAGTATGATAACAGAAATACTCGGGAGAATAGGTGTTCTCGCCTGTTTCCTCGTCCCAGTATTCATCGTTAGTGTAGTAACCGTTATCATTCTCAAGCAGAGACATTGTGGGGATTTCTACCGAAACAACGGGGTGTTTCACTATTTCAACATTGTATGTGAACTCAAAGCCTGCAATTTCACCCCTTATCTCATAGGTGTTGCCAACCGTCCACTG
This sequence comes from Acutalibacteraceae bacterium, assembly GCA_045603945.1. GTDB lineage: Bacteria > Bacillota > Clostridia > Oscillospirales > Acutalibacteraceae > SFWF01. Next base: position 2,717 of record JAZUNC010000161.1, read on the forward strand.
ATTTTCATAGCTTTGGTCAGAGCCCAATATGTTTATATAATAATATTCGCCGTTCAGTTCAAATTCTGTACCGTTAATAACTGTGCCGTCAGTAAGGGTAATAGTAACATCGTCGTAGTTGGGCCATGGGGTATCATAACGGAAATATTCGGGAGAATAGGTGTATTCACCTGTTTCTTCGTTCCAGTATTCGTCGCTTGTATATTCGCCGCCAAAATTCTCGAACTGATAAACTGTGGGAATTTCTACCGATGCAACGGGGCTTTTAATTATTTCCACATTATATGTAAATTTATATCCTGCGATTTCACCACCTATTTCATAGGTGTTGCCTGCGGTCCACTGGTTTTCATAGTTCTGAACAATGTCAACTATGTCTATGCTGAATCTTTCGCCGTTCCACTCAAATTCTGTGCTGTTTATAACGGTGCCGTCAGAAAGGGTAATAACGGTATTATCTTCACTCGGCCAAGGAGTATAATAACGGAAATATTCGGGAGTGGAAACTTCTTGTCCAAGTTCTTCATCCCAAACCCAATCACAATCTAAAGAACCGTTACTATTCTCAATGATATAAATGGTGGGAATTTCTACCGAAACTACGGGGCTTTTAACAATTTCCACATTATAGGTGAACTCAAAGCCTGCGATATATCCGTTTACTTCATAGGTGTTTCCTGCGGTCCACTGGTTTTCATAGCTTTGGTCCGAATCGCTTATTTGAAGTGTGAAAGTTGTGCCGTTCCATTCAACGCGGTTGTCATTAATAACAGTGCCATCAAAAAGGGTGATAACAACATCTTGTCTTTTTGGGAAAAGGCTATTATAACGGAAATATTCGGGAGAATAGGTGTATTCGCCTGTTTCCTCGTTATAATATTCGTCGGTAGTGTACTCACCTTTTACATTCTCAAGCCGAGAAATTGTGGGGATTTCTACCGAAACAACGGGGCAAGACAGAATTTCCACATTATAGGTGAACTCATAGCCTGCTATTTCGGCCTCCACCTCATAGGTGTTGCCTGCAGTCCACTGGTTTTCATAGCTTTGGGGATTTTTAGCTCTTAAATAATGGTAATCGTTATTCCAATCAAACCAGTTGTCATTTATAACGGTGCCATCAAAAAGGGTAATAGTAACATCGCTCCAGCTGGGAGTCCAATGATAACGTAAATATTCGGGAGAGTAGGTGTATTCCCCTGTTTCTTCGTTATAATATTCGTCGGTTACAAGCTCGGCGTGTAACTTTTCATAAAGCACCATAGTGGGGATTTCCACCGACTGAACCGGGGTGTCGATAACCTCCACCTCAAAGGTAAACTCATAGCCTGCGATTTCGGCATCCACCTCATAGGTGTTTCCTACAACCCATTGATTCTCATAGCTCTGATGGGTATCGACAATGTTTATTACGTACCAGTTGTCCTCCCAGTCGATACTGTTATCGTAGATAACGGTGCCGTCATTAAGGGTAATAGTACAATTATCGTCCGGAGGGGTGGGAACGTCATAACTGTCATACTTGGGTGTTTGGCCGATATACTCTCCTGTCTCCTCATCGTAAATATCGTCACTGGTTGAGTATACGTTATAGCCCTCGATTATCTGAAGTTTATCCACAACCACCGACTGAATAGGACAACCCTTTACAGTTACGGTGAAGGTCTGACTGATTCCCAACGCCTCTATGGTAGCGGTGACGGTATGAGGACCTTCGCCCCAGGGGGTTTGCCAGCTCTGATCATCGGTGATTTCTATCCAATAATCTCCATAATCATCATAGATGCTGTTTCCGCCCTGTCTTGAGGTGGACCCGTCGGAATAGGTTATGGTGTAAACGATGGAGTAGCGATATTTAGAATATTCGGGATCCCAGTCACCTGTTTCCTCGTTCCAGTCACTATCAGGGTAACAGTCACCTTTGATAACCGTAAGGTCTTCAAACTCGACAGACGTGATGGTTTTAGGCTCAATTTCTTCAACATAAACATCAAAGCTCTCGGTGCTGTTTCTGGCGTCAACCTCCAACAGGTAGGTCTCGCCCGCAACAAGATCATAAGTTATAAGTCGGAGGCCAAGCGGTC
>JAZUNC010000162.1:0-6961 GCA_045603945.1 Acutalibacteraceae bacterium
CTTAAAAATAAATTCTTCCGCGGACAGGAGCTTGACTGCTTAGAGCCGCAGGCTCAACCCTTTATTCTAAAGGCAGAGGAGCTTTTTGACGGAGAAAACCAGCCGATAGAGTCAGCGCCCCATCCGATGATGAAAATAAAAATACCCTACCACCGCCCTGTAAAGACAGGCTCTATGCTCAGAATGAAATGTGATTAAACAAAACCTCCCACGTGCATAATAACGTTGGGAGGTCTTTTTATGTCTGTTTCTTACAAAAGAATGGTTGCCTGCTATATTTTAGCGGCACTTCTTATGTTTATATGTATTTTCAGAGTGTTTACGGTGATGAAAGAGGAAAAATACTTGCAGGCGGCTGAAAGTGAGAGTAAGCGTGTCGTCAGTCTGAATTATAGCCGCGGAACTGTGTTTGATTGCAATATGAAGCGTATAACCAACGCACAAGAGGTCTATTATGCCGTGATTTTTAACAACTCTAAGGCACTTGCAGTACTGTATAACTATTTCTCGGGAGAAGAAACAAAAAATATAACCGAAGAGGTAAAGAAAAATGGATATACAATGCGTAAGGTTTCCCGAAATATAGTCTGTGACGGAATATATTGTATAAAGGCATATGCTCACGCAGACGACAGCCTTGCGGCAAAGCATATTGTAGGCTATGTTGATGCTCAGGGTAGGGGGGTAAGTGGACTTGAAGCAGCCTTTGACGAACTGCTTTCGGGAGAGGGGCAAAACACGGTTACCTTTAACATAAGCGGTCGGGGAGAGGTGCTGTCCTATGAAGAGCCTTTGCTTAAATATGATTACGGTAAAGAAAATTGCGGTGTAAAAGTTACTATTGATAAGGATATCCAACAGCTTGCGGAGCAGGAGGCAATGGATATAAATTGCGGAGCACTTATCGTCACTGATGTTAAAAGCGGGAAAATAAAGGCAATGGTAAGCCGCCCCGATTATAAGCTTTCGGACTTGGGACGGGCTTTAAGCGATGAAAACGAGCCGCTTCTTAATCGCACGCTGTGCACATATAATATCGGTTCTGTCTTCAAACCGATTGTTGCGGCTGCAGGCTATGAAAGCGGCATTTCAGCCGAAATAAACTGTCAGGGCTATACAGATGTAGACGGACTTACCTTCACCTGTCATAATCTCGGCGGACACGGTGTGGTAGATATTACAGATGCACTGAAGTTTTCCTGCAACTCATTTTTTTATAAATTCGTGCAGATGGTAGGTGCACAGCGTGTTCTCAACCTCGCTGAAAAGGTAGGCTTTGAAAGCGAAATATATTTAGCACAGGGACTTAAAGGGCAAAAGGGGAGTGTCGGCGACACCCAAACCGTAAAGCTTTCAAAACGTGCGCTGGCAAACCTTTCTATAGGTCAGGGTGAGCTGATGCTTTCACCTCTTGCTATAACAAATCTTTATATGGCAATAGCTAACGACGGAAGCTATAACCCCCCCTCACTTGTCGAGGGTGTTGTAAAAAACGGAAAGCTGACCGAGCAGATACCCCTGCCTGCCTCGGTAAAGCTAATGTCTAAAGCCACAGCACAAAAGCTCAAATCCGATCTGGCTTCAGTTCTTACAGAGGATGGAACAGGTGAGGAGGCAAAGCCTACCCTTACTACTGCAGCAGGGAAGACAGGTACAGCACAAACAGGAGTAATTAAAAACGGTAAAAAGGTCACCAATTCTTGGTTTTGCGGTTTTTTTCCTTTTGAAGAGCCTAAATATGCAGTTACCGTTCTATCTGAAAATGCCACAGGCGGCTGCGGTCACATTTTTGCTTCACTTGCAGACGCAATAACAGAATATGAACAAGAAATCGGCGGTAATTGACTTACTGCCGATTATTTGTTAAAATGAAGCAAATGCAGTTAAAGGAGATTAAGATGTGAAAAATCTCGAAATAGAACGCAAGTTTTTAATTAAAATGCCTGATGCTGAAATGCTCAGTTCGCTTAAAAGCATAAGGATAGCCGAAATAACTCAAACTTATACGGCTATAGGTGTACGGCTACGCAAGTGGTCCGAGCAGGGAAGAACTACATATATAAAAACGGTAAAAAAGCATCTTACCGATATAACCCGAATAGAAGAGGAAAGGGAGATTTCTTCTGCTGAGTACGACGAACTTATGAGCTTTGCCGATAAAGACCGCCGTTCTCTTCAAAAAACAAGGTACATATACCCCTTTAACGGCAAGTTTATCGAAATAGACATATTTCCTTTTTGGAGCAAACAGGCATTTTGCGAGATAGAGCTTACGGCTGAGGACGAGGAATTTCTACTGCCGAATTTTATTGAAATCATCAAAGAGGTGACGGCAGATAAAGCCTACCGCAACTATGCCCTCACCAAAAATATTCCAAAAGAAGAAAATTTTTAAAATTATTTGAAACCTTTTGTGGTCCTTGTTTGTGTTATAGGTGAAAGAGGTGAAAAGGATGAGCGAAAGATTTTGCGGACTGACTATCGAAGCTGTATTCGATAAATACAGCAATACAGTTTACCGTTTAGCCTACGCCCGAACAGGAAACCGCTTTGATGCTGAGGATATTCTTCAAACGGTGTTTTTGCGACTCTGTAAAGCAGATACGGTATTCAGTGATGAGGAGCATATAAAGGCTTGGCTTTTAAGGGTGACGGTAAACACTTCTAAAAATCTGCTTACCTCTGCATGGATGCGTCTGACCGATTCTCTCCACGAAAATATCTATACACCTCAGCACGAGGTGAGTGATGTTTACATAGAGGTGCTAAAGCTGCCCGTAAAATATCGCACGGTCATTCATCTTCACTATTTCGAGGGCTATTCCTGTGCACAAATAGCCAAAATCACAAACTCAAAAGAGGCAACTGTAAAAACCCGACTTAAACGGGCACGAGAGAGGTTAGAACAAGCCTTGAAAGGAGAAGTTTTTGATGTTTAAGGACAAGTATATTAAGGATAACGAGAGCATAACCCCCGACGAATCGGTAAAAAGGTATATAAAATCAAAGCTCACAAAGGAAAGCAAGCCAACCTTTAGGGTGAATAAAAATGCCATAATTGCAACCGTGCTAAGTCTTTGTCTTGCGTTAGGTGTGGTAGCAGTAGCAAACGGCACCCAAAAGGCACCGATTGTCATCAATGAGGCGAGCTTAAACGGTCAGGTTACCTACGGATATATATATGACTCGATAAGCACCCTGCTAAAGGAAAACCGTCCCAGCCTTTATACCTATTTTTCTTCAGGTATAGCAGACCTGTTAAACGGTTCTGCTAAGGACGGAGCTACAGGAACTACTTCCGAGATAGCAATCGACATCGACCCAACCCAATCTTTTAACGACAACTCAAACTCCTCTACCAACAATCAGGTTCAGGGTGTGGACGAGGCAGATATCGTTAAAAACGACGGTCGTTACATCTATATACTTGGGGATGGCAATCTTACAATTATAGATTCCAACAGCGGAAAACCAAAGGTTATAGCCGAAAAGAATGTAACCCACGGTAACGAAACGGTTCAAAGCATGTTTGTAAAGGGTGACAAGCTGGCGGTTATTCTTTCTTGTTATCACCAAAAGAAGGATATTATCAGAATGCGGATGTTTGATATTAGTGACAAATCCGCTCCTCGTGAAATGTCTGCGATTGAGCAAAGCGGCATGTACAGAGATGCCCGAATGATTGATAATACCGTTTATCTGCTGTCAAACTATATGGTTATAAATGAAAATATAGATAAGGATAAGCCCGAGGAATATGTCCCTTGTATAGACGACAAAGCCATTTCTGAGGACAGCATTTCTATGATAGAGGGCTTTGAAGAGCCTGCCTATCTTGTTATATCTGCCGTAAATATTGAAAGCGGCACTACGACCGCAAGCGAAGCGGTGCTGGGCGGAGCAGAAAATATTTATGCCGATGCCGACAGCCTCTATTATACCTTTACAAATCATAGGGTTAATGATAAAGAGGAAAACAAATATAAAAACACCACTACTATAGTAAAGCTCTCCCTTAAGCCTGACGATATTTCCACCGTAGCCACAGGAACTGTGGACGGAAAACCCCTCAATCAGTTTTCTATGGATGAATACGAGGGTAATCTGCGTATAGTTACCACAGTTACAAAGGGTGAAGAAAGAATAATGGATTTTTCAGGCAATACATCCTACTCTTCTGATGATACTCCCTCTGTTTCGGTAAGCTGGAGCTCTACAACCCTTAATGCTCTGTATGTTCTTGACAAAGAGCTGAATACAATAGGAAAAATAGAGGACCTTGCACAGGGCGAGCAGGTTTATTCGGTAAGATTCGACGGTGAAATAGGTTATTTCGTCACCTTCCGTCAGACCGACCCTCTCTTTACGGTTGATCTATCAAACCCGAAGAAGCCAGAAGTTTTAAGCGAGCTTAAAATACCGGGATTTTCTGAATATCTCCATCCCTTCGGTGACGACTGCCTCTTCGGCTTCGGTAAATCGGCTACCGAGCAGGGTAGTGTAACAGGACTTAAAATATCTATGTTCGACGTTAGCGACCCCGCAAATGTTACCGAAAACCACGTTACTTCCATAGCGTCGTCGTGGTCGGAGGCAAGCGGTAATCATAAGGCAATTATGGTGGATTACGCAAAAAATATCATTGCCTTCGTTGCTGCAGACGATTACGGTGTAAGCCGTATGTATGTTTATGGCTATGATGCGGATAACGGCTTTTTCCTAAAGAATGAGACTGTCCTTGAAATTAAATATGCCTACAATGCTCGCTTTGTCTGGATAGGTGAATATTTCTACCTCGTCACCCAAAACGACATCACCGCATTTGCTATGGCAGATTTCTCTAAGACTGCATTTATACAGTTTTAAATAATGTATCATAAAAAATGAAGTATGTGCTTTTGCACATACTTCATTTTTTATCTCATTGCCTTAATCTGCCTTATATCGTTACCGATGAACTTATTCATATCGTAATGTCCAATGAATCGAGAGGTTATTCTCGGAGTGTACCGTTTTTCCAGTTCGTCAAAGCTTAAATTTGTATTGATAATCGTAGGCTTGCGGTTGAGAATTCGTGAATTTATTATGTTATAGAACAGGGAAGCGGCATAAGAGGAATAAAACTCGGTGCCTAAATCGTCTATAACCAGAAGGTCACAGTTTAATAGCGAGTCTTCTGCCGTGGTCTCTGAGCTAAAGGAAAAATGTTCCTTTTCTGCGGCGGAGAATAAATTCTGTGCAGAGCCGTAAACTACGCCGTAGCCCTTTGCGGATATTTCCGATACCAAGGCTAAAGACAGGTGGGTCTTGCCCAGTCCTGCATCCCCCATAAATAAAAGAGAGCGGCTATCGGGCGAAAAGTCCTCTGCGAAACGGCGACAAAGATTAAGTATTGAGGTGGCTCTTTTTCGCGGAACTGCACCATCGTCATCGGGCTGGTCGGAATAATAGCTTAAATCAAAATTTTCAAGACTGCAATCCTTAAGAGGTAAGGATTTGGACATTTCCTCAAAAGCGATTTTCCTTGCAATATCTGTAATGCAGGAGCAGGGCTTGCCGCTAAAATATCCGCTGTCTTCGCATTTTGTACAGAACACCTCAGGCTTTTTTATTCCTGCTGTGTTTAATATTTCCTTTTTGCGTGCGTTGTGCACGGTGCAGAATTCCTTTAACTCCTCAAGCTTTTTTGTATCTCCCGAAATAGCGGTAAGTGCTACAGCACTGCCTGCCTTGGCAAGAGCTATTTCTAATTTGCGAAACTCCTCGTTTTTGCTTCTAAGGTCTTGGAGTGCGGCATCATAGGCTTGTTGTGCTGCCTTTATTCCGTCGTTTTTAATTTTAAAGGCTCTGTCGTATATTTCTTTACTATATCCCATTATTCACACCTAATCGTCATCGTTAAGAAGCCTGTCCACAAGGCTTTTGTTATATGCGCCAAAATCGTTTTTGCCTTTTGTTTTAGCTGACGAACTGCTGTTTCTTGCTGCCTCAAGGGTAGTCACCCCATCCTTAAACCATTTTTCTAAGATGCCGTTTATGTAGGGCATAGAAATTTTTGCTTTTTGGTCTATACAGCGGTTGTACGCTTCCTTAAGCATTTCACGGGAGAAGTGCCAGTCAATTATCCAGCTTTGAGCATAGCTGAGCTCCTTGTCGCTGGGTTGTCTGCGTTCTATACCGAAGGCAGATTCTATCATGCCCCAAGCCGTTTTGCGGCGGCTGCGGGTCTCTATCTGCTCCTCTGCTTGTGCAAGGGTGGTTACACCTGCATCAATCCAACTAAGAGCGGTATTCTCAATAAAGGACACGGTAGCCTTACCCTCGGTTACAGCATATTCTACCAGCATAAGTATTAAGGAAACATCCATACCGTGGTCTAAATATAACCACGCAAGGGTTTGTATTTCGGCGGCACGCATTGTGCGTGCAAGCTTCATTTCAGATTCCTGTAGTAAGAAGGCAAGGCGGCTGTCTGTAGCCGCTACAGATGCAATTTCCTCTCTTGTAGGCTTTACGACAACCGATTTTACTGCTTTTTTCTTTGGGCTTTCCTTTGCTGTTGTGGCAGTAGGTGCTGTCGTAGAGACAAGCACGCCTGCCTGTGCCCAAAACTCGAAAGCATCATTTACTTCGCTTATAGGAAGCTTTAAAAAATCTGCAATAGCCTCTTCGGATGTGCCTGCGGTAACATTTTTCAGGAAAAAGAGCAGAACCTTAAGCTGATTGCCCGAGGCGAGCTTTAGGTTATTGTCTACAACGCTTGCAGGCACAAAAAAAGGCACCGCCATAGCGGAAGAATTAAGAATATAGTTCAAAGCCCAATCTCCTTTCCTGAAATTTTATGCGTAGATTAATTATATACCATATTTCTCAACTTGTAAACATAATAATTTATACAAAGGATAATTGACAATATTGGGCAAAAAGTGTATAATGAATTTTGAAAGAAATTATTGGAGAG
>JAZUNC010000163.1:0-6647 GCA_045603945.1 Acutalibacteraceae bacterium
CACATTCTATAGGTATATCACCCAAAGATGAGATAATAGACATGCTGTCGCGGTTTATGTGTGCAGGATAGCAAACTCCGTCAAAGCTTTCTACAAGCTTTTTTCCGTCCTCATAGGACAGATTAAAGGCGGCGGTTGAAAGGACATCGGCAAGTCCGCTGTCCTCCGCTAATATAGAAACCGAGGAAAAGGTATCGTTAGGCATAAGGGTATCGGGGTCGATAATATGGTGATACCGTTTTCCGTCAACGGTATAAAAGCGTTCGTACGAGCCGCTGGTAACAAAGGTTTGGTCATTTATCTCAACCATCATAAGATATGGCTTTTCTGCATCCTTTTGCGGATTCTGCACCACAGTATTCCATACAGAGCCATCACCCTTGGTGCCTATAGTTCTAATATTGCCGCCGAAATTTAAGGCATAGTGGTTAATTCCGTCTGCAATAAGTGCTTTAGCAATTTGTTCGGTGGCATAGCCTTTAGCAACAGCACCCACATCAAGGGACATCTTGGGGTCAGAGAGGAATACGGTAGAATTCTCGCGGTCGATAATAACTTTTGTAATGTCAGTATGCTCTGCCGCAGTTTTAAGCTTTTCCATAGGTGGCAGTACAGCATTTTCGGTATCCTCTCTATAAGTACTGCGGTAATCGTGCCAGATAGAAAGCACACTTCCCATAGCTACATTTACCATACCGCCTGTTTTATCATAAAGGTCGATAGCATAATCAAGCATTTCGATGATTTTAGCATCTACCTTTACGGGCACTTTGCCTGCATTTTTATTAATTGTGCAGATATTGTTTACACTCTCGTAGGATTTATATATATCATAAAGCTGATTATAGTTTTTAAGCTCTGCCTCAATCCTTGTAAATACGGCATCGAAAGCCTCTTCGGTTTCTTCATAGCCGATTACAGAACAGGCAGTGTCAAAATAGTCGAGGGTAGTATTGCTGAACTTTTGCAAGCTATTTCCTTGTTCCCCCTGATTTGAATTGCAGGAGCAACATAAAGACAATATTAAACTGCAAACCAAAGCACAAGAAACAAGTTTTTTCAACATAAGATACTCCTTAATAAGAAAAAAAGAGGGGATTTTTAAGTCCCCTCTTAAGTTATAGCCTTAAGCTAAATTATTTTGCAGCAGCGATTGCGTTTGCAAGAACGGTCTGATAACCAGAAATCTGAATGGTGCACTTTGCAGCGAGGTCAGCATCGGTAGGACGCATATAACCGTCGTTACGTGTGTCAGCAGTTGCGATAGCCTTAATCTGATCAGCAGTCATAGCCTTGGAAGTGATGTAATCGGTAAGGTCCTTAGCCTGAACATACCACTCTGCAATGCAGGTGCCTTCAGGGCTGAACTTAACCATGTTGTAGTCTTCCTTGAGGTTTCTCTTGGTAGCAACAAAGGTCTTAGCAGCAATCTTGCCATCAGCATCAACCTCAACCTTGGGCTGAATTTCATCAACGAGAGCAGCAATGGTCTTGCCGTCCTTGTCAACTACGATAGCACCAAAGGTAGAATAAAGAGCTGCGGTAGCATTCTTTTCAGCAGTAGCATCGGTAGAACCTGCAACTTCGGTTTCAACATCAAGACCGAGCTTGAAGCTGTCAGCAGCAGCGGTGAAGGTCTTAGCCTGAGCATCTTTGCAAGCAGCTACGAAAGCAGCCTTGAAAGCAGTGATGTCCATGGTGCAAGCAGCATAGAGGTCAGCATCGGAAGCAACATTGTGTCCGTTCTTCTCTTCGGTAGCGATAGCTTCGATGTCAGCAGCAGTCTTGCCTACCATCTTCTCAACATAAGCAGCAGCCTGCTCGTACCACTCTTTACCGATGGGAGAAGCACCCTTCATGTTGTAGTCTTCCTTCTTCTCCTTCTTGGTGCGAAGGTCAACCTTGTCTAAGTCAACCATTTTACCGTCTTTAACGTTAACCTTGGTCTGAGCGCAGTCGAGGTCAGCAGCTACGATTTTGCCGTCTTTGTCAAGAACAACGGTAGCAACGGTAGCATCAGCCTGAGCAAGAGCATCTTTTTCATCAGTAGCATCAGCAGAAGAATCTAAAGATACAACAACGCCCATACCGAGCTTGTACTCAGCAGTAGCAGCAGCGTCAGAGCTTCCGTTGTCGGAAGAAGCATCATTTCCGCCGCAGGCAGCAAAGGTAGCTACCATAGCAAGTGCGAGTACTAATGCAAGAATCTTTTTCATAACATTTTACTCCTTTTAAAAAGTACTTTTTCTTCATAGGGGTATAATTTCCCTAAGACAATTTGTATTGTACACTATTAAAATTAAAAGGTCAACCCTTTTTTAGCATTTTTGTTAAAAATATATCAATCAGAGGTAATAACTCTAATCGTATTTGTATTGCCGCACACATTTATCGGTGCTCCGCCGAGAATTACAACAATGTCGCGTTTTTTTACCACCTCAATCTGCTTTGCACAGTCAAGGGCGTGACGGAAAAGTTTTTCTTCGCTTTCCTGACTGATAGCCAGTACAGGATGCACTCCCCAAGACAGAGCAAGTTGATGAAAGGTTTTAAGCTCGGGTGTGGGGGCTACTATAGGCTCTGATGGACGGAACTTTGAAAGTCTTCTTGCAGAGTGACCCGATTTTGTTACGGCGATTATTGCCTGTGCTCCTAAGTCCTTAGCGGTAGTGCAGGCGGCATCGCAGATAGCGTTTGCGGTGTCTTTTTCATTTACAAAACGGCGGTCGGCAAACACATTCATACTAATAGCATCTGCTTCTGCCTGTTTTACTATATTAGCCATAACCTCTACAACTCGGGCAGGATGATCGCCCATTGCCGTTTCGCCCGAAAGCATTACAGCACTTGTACCGTCAAACACAGCATTTGCAACGTCGGTAATTTCAGCTCTTGTTGGATTATAGGAATGTACCATAGACTCGAGCATTTGGGTTGCGGTAATTACTATTTTACCTGCACCGTAGCAGGACTTTATGAAACGCTTTTGAAGACCGGGTAGCTTTTCATACTCGACCTCAACACCCATATCTCCGCGTGCCACCATTATTCCGTTGGACTCTGCAAGGATTTCGTCGAAGTTATTTATACCCTCGCTGTTTTCTATCTTGGAAATGATTTTAATCTTATGTCCGCCGTGATAGTTAATAAAATTACGCAGGTCTATAACATCCTGTTTATTGCGAACAAAGGAGGCGGCTATATAGTCTACATCATTTTCTATTGCAAAGAGGACATCTGCTTTATCTTTTTTGGAAAGATAGGGCATATCAAGATGCACACCAGGTACATTAATGCTTTTACGGTTTTTAAGTGTTCCGCCTACGACTACTCTACAGGTTATCTCTTCGTCGTTTACATCCTCAACCTCTAAAATAAGGCTTCCGTCGTCTACTTTAATAATATTTCCTTTATTAAGCAGTTTATTCAGTCCTGCATATGTTATACTTACAAACTCGTTATTTCCAAGCTTTTCTTCGGTTATAAGTTTAAATATCTGTCCCTCTTTAAGCTCTGTTTCACCGTTTTCAAGCAAACAGGTGCGAATTTCGGGGCCTTTAGTATCCAGCAGAATTGCCGCAGGAAGCTCTAAACGGTCACGTACTGCTCTGAAAGTTTCTATTGTTTTCTTATGTCCCTCATGAGTGCCGTGGGAGAAATTTAAGCGAGCCACGTTCATTCCGCATTTAAATAACTGCTCTATAGTTTTCTCGTTGTCACTGGCAGGTCCTAATGTACATACTATTTTTGTCTTTCTCATAAAGGTTTGCCCCTCCTTAATATATCTCATTATACAATATACACCTTTAGTATAGCAAATTCAACTAAAATGTATGTAAAAAGACACACAAATTTCTTTGTGTGTCTTTGTGTCGGCATCTTCCTATTTTTCCGGGCGGCTGCCCGCCAAGTATCTTCGGCGTAGGTAAGCTTAACTTCCGTGTTCGGGATGGGAACGGGTGGACCCTTACCGCCATCAACACCGACGAGGTGCATTATAATATATTAAAGCGATTTTGTCAAGAAATTTATTGACTTTAAACCATATTAGTTTTATATTTATTGTATTATAGTTAAAAGGAGATTATTTCTTGATAAACCAAAAGAATTATAAGCTTGGTACTGCACGCTCGGCTATTCGCGAGCTGTTTGAATACGGCAAAAAACAGGCAGATGTGGTTGGAGCTGAAAATGTTTTTGATTTTAGCTTAGGCAACCCAAGCACACCTGCTCCAAAAGAGGTTAATGAAGCTATTGCTGATATGCTCGATAGTAATGACCCTATTTCGGTGCATGGCTACACAAGCGCACAGGGCTGTATTGAAGCAAGAACTGCTATTGCAGACTCGATAAACCGCCGCTTTGGAATGAACGCAACTCCCGATGAGATATACATCACCTGCGGTGCGGCAGCGGCACTTTGCTGTGCATTTGGAGCTCTGACCGAGGACAATAACACCGAATTTATTGCTATTGCCCCATATTTCCCCGAATACAAGGTTTTTGTTGAGGGTGCAGGTGCAACACTCCGTGTAGTTGATGCCGATACAAAAAGCTTTCAAATTGATTTTTCAAAGCTCGAAAAGGCTTTAAACCAAAATACGTCCGGTGTGATTATAAACTCACCCAATAATCCGTCGGGAGTAGTTTACTTAGCAGATACAATTAAAAAGCTTTCTGAGCTTTTAAGAAAAAAGTCTGCCGAATACGGACATCCTATTTATATAATCTGCGACGAGCCCTACAGAGAGCTTGTCTACGGTAACATTGAAGTACCGTATGTTCCTAAATATTATAACGATACGGTGATTTGCTATTCCTACAGCAAATCCTTATCCCTACCAGGTGAGCGAATCGGATACATCTATGTTCCCTCCTGTGCGACAGACAGCAAGGCTGTTTACGCCGCTGTGGCAGGAGCAGGACGGGCTATGGGTTATGTATGTGCACCGTCATTATTGCAGTTGGTTATCACACGCTGTGTGGATATTGCTCCCAATCTTACGGATTACGAAACAAACAGAAAGCTTTTGCTTGAGGCTCTTACCTCATACGGGTATGAATGTGCCACACCCAACGGAGCCTTCTACCTTTTTGTAAAGGCACCCTGTGGTGACGGTAATGCCTTTTCCGAAAGGGCTAAGGAGAAGAATATTCTCGTTGTATCGGGCGAGGGCTTTGGTTGCAAGGAATATGTACGTATTTCATACTGTGTTGACACCGAAATGATAAGAAGAGCACTTCCCTATTTTAAGGAGCTGATAGAATGTTAGTTTTAGCTTCTGCTTCACCAAGACGGCAGGAACTTATTTCAATAATATCAAAGGATGTAAAAATTGCCCCTGCAAATGTGGATGAAAGCTTTTCTGCTGAAATATCAGCAGAAGCCGTTCCCGAGATGCTTGCTGTACGTAAGGCGGCATATGTTACAAAACAGTTTCCTAACGACACGGTTATCGGCTGTGACACCTCGGTTATTATTGACGGTGAAATACTCGGTAAACCTACAGGTGCAGAGGATGCTAAGCGTATGCTTCGTCTTCTTTCAGGAAAGACCCACAAGGTAATAACAGGCTGTGCAATATTCAAAAACGGTCGTTCTTTAAGCTTTTCTGAAACTACCGAGGTCACATTTTATCCTTTGTCAGATAAGGAAATTGATAGTTATGTAGCCACAAATGAGCCTATGGACAAGGCAGGGGCCTACGGAATACAGGGCTATGGCTCACTTTTAGTAAAGGGCATTAACGGAGATTACTTCAATGTAGTTGGTCTGCCCGTGGGAAAGCTTAATAAAATGCTTAATATGATATAAAAAAAATGCTGTGCATCGCACAGCGTTTTCTATTTGCCATTTAAGCTTTTTTTGTAGTAGTTATTTTAAGCACAAGGAGTGTGAGAACTATAAGCACTGCACCGATAGGAAGAACTATCCACGCGTTTTGTACGAAGCCTGCAAGAACGAAGCAGACAAAGGATATGGCAGCTACCGTGATAGCATAGGGCAACTGTGTGGAAACGTGGTTGATGTGGTTGCACTGAGCACCTGCCGAAGACATAATTGTGGTGTCGGAAATGGGAGAGCAGTGATCACCGCAAACCGCACCTGCAAGGCAGGCAGACATACCGATTACACCGAGGGTGGTTCCTGCGGGGAATACGCTGAGCACGATAGGAATAAGAATACCGAAGGTTCCCCAAGAGGTTCCTGTTGCGAAGGCAATTCCGCAGGCAACGAGGAATATAATAGCGGGCAGGAAGCTTTGAAGTGAGCTTGCATTAGCAAGGGCAGCCTTAACGAAGGTGTCAGATTCTAAGAGACCTGTCATATTCTTAAGAGAGGTTGCCATGGTAAGGATTATAATAGCGGGAACCATTGCAATAAAGCCCTTGGGAATACAAGCCATTGCCTCATTAAAGGTAAGCAAACGGCGGGCAATAAAGTAAATAACTATTACGATAAGTGCGATAAGTCCTCCCCAAGGAAGAGCTACGGTAGCATCTGTAGCAGAGAATGCATCAATGAAATTCATTCCGCCTGAATTTCCAACATAGTAAAGGGCGTAAACGCAAATGCCGATAAGTACAAGTATAGGAAGAACAAGGTCAATAACCTTTGCCTTAGCGGTTACAGGTACATCCTCTTC
>JAZUNC010000164.1:0-2487 GCA_045603945.1 Acutalibacteraceae bacterium
GCTTTAGCTGGGAAGAAATCGAGATGTTGGCAGATTACTTTGACGTTTCCCCATTCTTTATACAATACGGTGTCGAAGATGACGAGCTTCGCAAAATAGCAAAAATTTTGAAGAAAAGCGGCGGGCTTCATCAGCCGACATATACCATTTTCGACGATTTAAACGAGCAGGTTGAAATAACCAAGCTTTACAGCAGCTTTTTAAATCTTGAGCCCACCCATCAGAAAAGAATTATACGTTACATTGAAGCACAAAATTTCTAGCATAAAAGCCGTACAGTACTGTACGGCTTTTATCATTTAAAGCATTCCATTTTATCATTATAAAGCATTGAACGGCTTATTGTATATGGGGGCAGCTTTACTGACGATTTACTGACAAAGGTGTCGAGCAACAGCTTTGGGTTTAGATTATTGCTTCCACCTGCAACAAGTGTAAGCGAGAGGGTGTTCTCCCCTATCTCATAGTTTTTAATAAATCCCTTTAGATCAATGGTTTTATATCCGCCCTTCTTGGTTTTCTTCTCGGCGGTGATAGCATCTGAGGATAAGAACGTTTCAAGAATAGGCGTTATTTCGGAAATCTGCGTGCCGAAATCAATCTCAAAATCTGCATATGCCACCTCTCCTGCTTTCATAACGGGGTCTTTGCAGTCAAATATCTCTATACCCTCGGGCATAAGCTTTTTCAAGGCTTCAAACACAGACTTGTTGGGGTATTCGTCCTTATCGAGGCGAATATCCATTATTTCGTAACTGCTTTCAAATCCAAGGGATAGCGGCAAAGCAAAGGTTATATAGGGATGAGGATTAAACCCTTCTGAATACCATACAGGGATTTTTGACATCCTCACCATTCTTATCATAAAACGGTTCATATCAAGGTGAGAAATAAACTTCATATTACCCGTTTTTTTAAAAAACACTCTAACGCTTCTCATAGCAAACTCCTTCCCCGAAGCGGGCGGCTCCGCAAGCAGCACATTCCTGACGGCAATTTTTAGTAGTTACTGCACTATGAGCAAGCTTGTTCTCATTTATAAGGAACTGCTTTGAAACTCCGTAATCAAGATGATCCCAAGGCATTATTTCGTCATATTCTCTTTTACGGGATGCATAAAAGGCAGTATCAATACCGCACTGTGCAAAGGCTTCCATCCACTTTTCATAGTCAAAGCATTCATCCCAACCGTCAAAACGAAGTCCCATTTCGTGCGCTTTAAGAAGCACATTGCAAAGCTTTCGGTCACCCCTCGCAAACACACCCTCTAAAAGGCTTGTATAGCTTTGATGATAGCTTACTGTAATTTTTTTAGTTTTTATGCTACTGAGCAGATGTTGTTGTTTTGTGGGGATTTCTTGAAGCTCTGCCTGAGGCTCGAACTGAAAAGGTGTAAAGGGCTTCGGCACAAAGGTTGCGACACTTATAGACACGCTAACAGGCTTACCCTTCTTGCGTAAAGGATTGCTATAATACTCGTCAACCACCTTCTGGGCAAGATTTGCAATCCCTTCAAGGTCTTCGTTGGTTTCGGTAGGAAGTCCAAGCATAAAATAAAGCTTAACCGCCGTATAACCCGATTCAAATGCCATTTTGCAGGTAGATATTATTTCATCCTCGGTAATATTTTTGTTAATAACATCACGAAGTCTTTGCGTGCCTGCTTCAGGAGCAAAGGTTAGGCTGCTCTTGCGAACAGACTGAATCTTCTCGAGCAATTCCTTTGGGAAATTATCAATACGAAGGGACGGAAGCGCAAT
This sequence comes from Acutalibacteraceae bacterium, assembly GCA_045603945.1. Taxonomy (GTDB): domain Bacteria; phylum Bacillota; class Clostridia; order Oscillospirales; family Acutalibacteraceae; genus SFWF01. Next base: position 1,761 of record JAZUNC010000164.1, read on the forward strand.
GCTTACCTTGTCGTCCTCGCTCCAAGAGAGCATCCCATTTAAAAGCTCTTCTATGCTTCTATAATCGCTTGTTGACAACGAAGATAGAGAAACCTCGTCATATCCGCTCGACTCACAAATAGCCTTAGCTTGTCTGTTTGCGACCTCTGCCGATTTTTCTCGCACAGGACGATAGATATAGCCTGCCTGACAAAAACGGCAACCGCGTATGCAACCACGGAAAATTTCCTCAACCGCACGGTCATGCACGATTTCAACAAACGGAACTATAAATTTGTCGGGATAAAACACAGTGTCGAGGTCCTTAATTATTCTCTTTCTCACCTTTTTGGGGGCACCGTTTATTGGAGAAACAGATGAAACCGTTCCGTCAGAATTATAATCCACATTATAAAGCGACGGAACATACACACCCTCGATATTAGCGGCGGCTTTTAAAAATTCAGCCTTGCTTTTACCCTCGGCTTTAAAGCGTTTATAAAGGTCAATAACCTCAAGATCTACCTCTTCGCCCTCGCCTAAAAAGAATATGTCAATAAAATCTGCAAGAGGCTCAGGATTGCTTGCACAGGTACCGCCTGCTACAACAATATTCTTAAGCTCTTTTCTCTCAGAACTTTTGAGTGGAATGCCAGCAAGAGAAAGCATATTGAGCACATTTGTATAGGAAAGCTCATATTGCAGAGTAAAACCAATAAAATCAAATTCGGTCAACGGGTCTCCGCTC
>JAZUNC010000165.1:0-12392 GCA_045603945.1 Acutalibacteraceae bacterium
TATCATTTATTAAACTGCAAATTTCAGAAAATTTTTCACTATCAATTAAAATATTTTCGGTCACAGCAGACTCGTATTCTATAAAGACTTCACTGTTTGCTTTATCTTTTGCGTGTACGCTTTCGTGTGTTGATATTTCAAATTCAGACAAAGGTGAATCACTTGAAATATACACCGTACCGTCAGGTGCAGTCAATGCATCGGCGTGAATTTTTGTAACTCCGTTTTCGTTTGTTTCAATATCACCGTCACAATACACCGCTTTAATTCCAGCTTTATTTAAAATTTGTATTGCCTTACCTGTTGGAGAATTATCAACACTTCTTTCTGCATAGGATAAAGCAGAATTACCGTATTTAACTATTCGTCGGTTGGTGTTTCCTTCTGACTGCGTTCTTTTCGTAAACTCTTCTTCAGTTTCTCCGAAAACTCTGTTCTCTCCTGAAGTTCTTCGGGCGTTAACTCCTCCTTGGGTTTTATATCCTTCAGCACTTCTGCCCACTGTTCCTTGCTTATATAACTCATTATCTTCACTCCTTACATTATTGTTTTCACTATCCGCTATTATACCACTATCCTCAGACATTTGTAAACTGCTATTTATATTTTCTATTTGTCTGTTTACAGCGTCCTCTGTCATACCGTTTTCCATAAGCCTTAAAATATACTGCGAAGATGCAATAGATTTTATTGTATCGGAATTAGAATTTTCTAATATTTCAGCAAAATTATTTGAGATAACATTTATATCATTAGGCGAGTTTATTGCGCCACTAATATCGCTTACAACATGCTGATAAAGTATACCAGCAGTTCTATCAGATATTTTATTTAATTTTGTATCTAACGCAAGCTGTCTTATTCCGCTATCAAGAGATTTTTTGGAATACTCAACAATGTCCTTAATATTAATATTTTTATCCGCTAATACCGCTTTACCGAGTTGTTTATATTCGCTTTCAGATTTAGCGTTAAGTATAGTGTTTATGGATAACTGACCGCCACCAAGTAAAGCACCTACAGCAACACCCATTGCGCCCTCCTTTAACAGGCTTGACGGATTAATAACTGCATCTTCATTTGTAGTTGAGGAAATCTCTTTTTCAGGATTATAAGTGGCTTTTTCGGTAAGTCCGCTGATAATACCTTGCACCACTTCCTCGCCGCCCTCTTCGAGAGCCGACTTAAACCATTCAAACAACTTTCCATTCTTATAAGCTGTCTGCAAAGCTTCAGGTAGGGTTTGTATACCTCCTCCGACCTCTACAACAGAATTCACCGTTGACGATAGCAAAGCATATAAGGTAGCTTCTCCCTCTGTTGCACCGCTCGCTAAAGCACTTTCATAATCGTTGCCTAGTTGCATCGCAAACGATGACCAATAACTTGGATTTTTAGCAGTATTTACTACTGCATTTTTTATCATACCCAGTGTGCCCGTTGTTTTTGATGCAGCGTTTATACCCGTTGTTGCTTTACTTGCACCTCCTGTAGCCATAGCTAACAATGCATCAGGAAGAGCGACAGTCAATGCTTGCACCAATTGTCCGCTTACATTTTCTTTATCGCCTACCGCTTTGGCAATATTATTAGAGTGTTCGCTTTTAGCCTCCACTACCTTTGAAGCGTATTTGTTAAATTTACTTATAGGATTATTTTCCCAACCAAATGCCTTTAAAATATTTCCTGCCGTAAAATCAAGTGTAGCGGTTAACCCCTTGCCCCATAACGCCGTACCTGTATCAAATTGCGCCCACAAATGTTCACCCGTGCTATATTTTCCGTATAAACCGGTACGCATTATGTCAATTTCACTCTTTAACTCCTGCTTTTCCGCCTTGCTTTTTACGGTTTTTAATCTACTTTCAAGATTTGCAAGCTCGTTTTCCGCTGCTTCCTTACTATGAAATTTAGCAGTAACATAGTCTGTAGCCGCTTTCTCGTAATCGTCTTTATAACTTTCCTTGTAGCGTGACGGACCTATATCCAATATATCACTGACAATATTTCCGCTGTTATCTTTAAAAGAAGCTAACCAATTCGCAGATTTATCATATTCAGCTTTAGCTTTTTGCGCAGCAGACTTTTTTTGCTCTACCGTAGCTAGTCCCTGCCTATACGCTTCATCTCTTGCTTTCGCTTCCTCAACTAGCTTTTCGCCCTCATCAGTGAGCATTGTCGGGTTTTTAGACGGGATAAGATTATACTTTTGACCACCCATAACAGCCGATAAATTAGGATTATTTTTGTTATAATCCTGCATTTCCGCAACGCTCGAAAATCCGCCCACTCTTCTTTTTATCTCTTGGTCACGCTTTATCGGGTCAAGAATATTCGCAGTATCCAGCCAAGCTTGAGTTATCGGGTCATATTTTATTTGTTGTGATTTGCTATTACTATCTTTGCCTATCATTTCACCCGTGCTGATAGATACTCCTGACACTATATCAACACCCGTTTTGTTAAAATTGTTGTTATTGCCACTAATTGGCTTACCTTTTACAATTTCAATCATATTTTACCTCCTGTTACGCCCAAACCCACTGACCTTTTAGACCATTCCACTCAATTTCTACATAACTATTATTAGGACCTACCCAAACCCAGCATTTATTGTTAGATGGGGTTACAAATATTTTTTGTTCTTTGCCGTCTGTTCGCCAATACGCAGGGAACGTACTCGGCACAGCTTTGGTTTTTGAATCATAAGTTTTTAATTTTTCACCGTTAATATTATTAGGCTGATAACCGTTGCTAAAGGTTTTGGAGGCATCATACTTACCGTCTATATCTAAAACATCCTTATGGGGCTCACCCGTATATGGGTTAGCACCTGCGCGCATTGTAACGGAATTTCCGCTCGTATCTGTATATACTACATTACCGTTTGTACCGTAGGACATACTTGCAAGCGTTCCGTAACCTATACGGCTAAGCTTTGCCGCCGCCTCTTGCTCCGCCTTAATTCTTGCGGCTTCTATGGTCGCTGCCTTGGCGGCATCTGCCTGCTCCATAGACGTTACATAGCTCTGTCTGTTCTGCGCGTAGGTATTTTCGATAGAAGCAATATCAGCCGCAGCCTGTGTATCAGCCTGTGTGATATATGCCATCATTTCGCGGTTAAGGGCATCTATTGCCGACTGACGCTGACGGTCAAGCTGTGCCTTTTGGTTTGCATAGGAAAGCTGCACCGCCGTCTGCTGTGTGCGGTTTAGTCCCGAATTGGTAAGACCGTTATTGGCCATACTCTCTGCCACCTGCCGCTCGTTTATAAGCTTCTGCACGGCATTAATACGGTGCTGGTCATCATAAGCCGTTTCTGCTTCCTTAATCTGTGCACCGTAATTGTCGGTAATTGTCTGCTTCGTTTTAGTCGCGATTTCATTTACCGTATTTATCTGCCCTGTTTTATTTTGTAAATTATCGTCATCATACTGTTTAGCATATTTGCTGTTTGCCATTATCTTGCACCTCCAAGTGTTCTGTAGCTTATATTAAGCCCCTCTATTGCCATATTGCCCTCACATTCAAAACGCACACCGAAGCGAACGGCAGAGCGTATAGCAGGGTATAAAATTCTGCTTTTAATGTAGCCTGCATTTCGGCTGTCTGTATCATCATTGTATAGGCTTAAAGCGGTAAAGTCCTCACCCGATTCGGTTATAAACCGCACAGTTATAGGCTCGCCGCCGTTATTTCCGAGTGATACCCCCACCAACTCAATATTCTTGCGATGATTAGGCATACCAAAATCAAAAAACTTCGTCTGTGCCATTGATATAATAGGCTTACCGTTGTCAGAGTCATTGTCAAAGGCGTATAGCTCTATTTTAGAAGCGTTATTACTGTTAAAAGTCTGCTCGGTAGCGTACTTGTATGTAATTCCGCAGAGCTTATCATTTACATTAAATAAAAGCGAGTATTTATCGCTGATACCCTCCCATATATACCAAGGTATCTTTATGTTTGCATCCTCTGTCTTTTGGTAGGAATATACATATTGGTAGCCGTAGCTGTTGTAGTCCATAAGGTAGGCGCGGCTGCCTACAATCAGCATATAATGTCCGTCAAAATCGAGGGCGTAGGCGCTTCCAAGGTCCGTCCCGCTCTTTAGCTTCCTGTCTATCATCTCACTAACGCAAAAGACATTCCGCTCACTGTATTGGCTAGCCCCTGTCAGTGTATAGACCTTTTTATCCTGACCGAGCCACACAAGACGGTTTCGACAAAGCTTAACGCTATCTGCCGATAAACAGCCTATAACGGGGTTTATCTGTACGAGTGGAAAATATACGCTCGAAGCCTGATAATCCACCACGCTTTGGTTTATTAGATTTTCGGCAGTAATGCTGTCATTTTGAGCATACTTGGTATAATAAAGCTCGTTTTCCTTAAAAACTACAAGCATATCCTCCTGCTTGCCAAAGCCCTTAACAGCACTCATAGAATTACCGACATAGGCTTCACAGTTTTCAGGGAAATATAACGGGTCGTTAAGTCCACTCCAAACAATAAGCGACTTTTCATTTTCATCGGTACTGCCGCCTAAAAACAAACGCGTGCCGCCGTTAATTCCTTGTGATGCACCGCCAAACCACTCCGCTTGTGTCATTGAGAAGACTTTGTTAAGATTCTTATTTTTTTCAAAATCATATTCAAAAAACGGCGCTATAATAGTAAGATTATTTTCTACATATTGCGTTTTCTTTACTTTTGCTGTGACGATATTACCGTTTTCGTCAGTGGTTTCAAATCTAACTATTCCACCTGACACCGCCATACTTAAGCCACCATTAAAAATTCTTCGAAACTCCTCCGTTGCTTCATCGTATTCCTGTTCAAGATATTCTGAAGAAAGCTCGTTGGTTTTTGTTGCAATGTGTGTATATTCAACGCCGTTTTCATTGATAAGTTTTGCAATGACAATATAACCTGTATGCATTGAATCTTTGTCGTCAGCACTAAAAAGGCCGTATTTCATTTCGTGAGCCTCAGTATCATTAGATAACAACTCTTTATTCACTGTTGAATAAATAATACGATAATACTGTGTCAGTAAGCTTCTGCTTTCAAAGTTTTCTCCGTTAGCTAAACAATCAGGTTGATATTTACCGTAAGTAGATAAGATTGGTATGTAAATATCCATATTTTCAATCCATTTGTTTTCGTTTTCGTTATAACTATATGGCTCAGTTAAAACTTTTTCCCAACCGCCACCGTATTTATATATTTCCTTTGTTAAATCTCCGCTCACAAAAAGATATATTCCTTTAGGTGTAGCGGTAATAAAATAATTGGTTATTATATCGTCAAAATACAGTTTGTCTCCACCGTATATTACACTTCCGTCATTAGTAACCCACAATAAAAACAATCTACTATAATTTGTTTTTTCTTCACTGTCGTTTTCTTTATATTTCGAAAATGTACTTAAAAAGCTCACAAGTGTATATGTAGTGCCGTCTATAGTTCTTGTTATATCGCTGTGTAAATTTCTTTTATCTTTGCGACCGCTAAAAGTAAGCACTGCATTATCAGGAGTTGCTGCGTGCTCCCATTTACTAACCGTTATCTTCCCCGCCCTTGTCCTTAAAACACCGTCCCGAAACCACATATTAAGGCTGTCGGTAAGCTGGTTATCTTGGCACATATTCAAAGCATCACGAAGATTTGTACCGCCCTGAAGCGACGGCACACTCACCGTCCTCCTCGGTTGTTTATTCATTTTAGGATATTTCATAATAATTCTTTTCTCCTTTTTAGCCTCCCTCTGATGAGGGAGGTGTCACAAAGTGACAGAGGAAGAGATTTTATATCCGTGCGAAGCACACCAAACCTCTTACCTCTTCACTCTTCACTTTTCACTATTCACTCTACAGTAGGTAAGCTGTCTGTCCGTTCCTCAAGCCTTGTCAAAATGGACTTTTTACGGCTGTATATTTCCGCCCATAGGCTTTGGCTGTCGCCGTCCGACTCACTGCCTGCTATCATCATTGCAACGCCACAGGGCATAACCTCTGAGAGCACCGCCTGTGTAAGCTTTATTTCATCGGTAAGGCTCTTTATCGGTGTAAAATCAGCTCTGCCCTCCGCACGCCAAAGCTCCGAGTATATCACATTAATAAGCGCCGTAGCTCGGTTTAATATGCGCTGCGGCAGCTCACTGTTACCGTTAGCCTCGGTGTAACCTAATAGCTTTAAAGCGCTGTTTAAAATTTCTCTTGCTGTCATAATCAATACTTCCTTTCAAATTAGCCTCCATCTGATGAGGGAGGTGTCACGAAGTGACGGAGGGAGAGATTTTATATCCGTGCGAAGCACACCAAACCTCTTACCTCTTCACTCTTATCTCTTACCTGCGCAGCTAAATATCTCCTACCTCCTGTGTAGGCATATTTTGTCCGCCCATAGCCTTACTCATTAATGCCTGCTGTTCTTCGGGACTAAGGCTCATATATCTCTGATACAATTCTGGATTTTGCTCACTCCACAGTGCCAATATTTCCTCCTCTGAGGTCGGCATATCAGACATAGCCTGCGCCTGTTTTCTTAAATCCTCTTTAAGCCCTGTGACATTAGGTATCAATCCACTGGGCAGACGGTCAAGATACTGTGGGAAGGTTATAAGCTGTCTGTCTAACAGATTATCAAGAGTAGAAATAACCACGCTTTCACTCCAAAGAGTTGAAGCGCCTACGTCTACACGTGCGTTTATACAAAGATTTCTGTACCGCTCACCGTTAAACGGAATATAGCTTATCCCAGTACCGTTCTCGGTCTTTAAATTCCGCTCGCCGTATAAATTAAGCCAAAAATCCGCCCATATACGCGCTATATCCTCGCAAGCATCATAGTAACGGTTCATATAAATTTGAAGCGGTGCCATAGCCGCCTCACGCATTTGTATAATAGCGGCGGCATTATCGGGCTGAAAATTACCAAGCGCTGCATCGTTCGCACCCGAATCGGATAAAGTAAAGCTTGCCAAATCCTCAACTGCCTTATTAAGCGATATCGCATAGTTAGGCGGATTTATATAGCGTATAGCACTTTGTGTTTCACTGTCAGAGCCGTAGACCTTTATCACCTGCCCTGGATTATTAGATATGCTGTCAGTTATAATATCGCCGTTTACAACAGTTATAGGCATACCCGTAAGCATTGCCGACCAAACCGCCGCCGTAAGCGCCCTGTTAATGGCTATTTGATTAGGTATCATATTGGTGATTTCGCTGTCACCGTATATGCAGGAGCGACGTCTGTCCCAGCTCATCTTAGCTATCGGGTAAAGTTTTAACTTCATATCAAAGGGTTTCCTGATATGCGCGCTCTTTGTAACCTTTACCGCCATAACCTTGTAGGACTCGGCATCCTTATCCCATTCCTTATAGATTTTTGTATATACCGTCACACGCTTACTGTCTTCAGGCTCGCTTTCTCCCCTGTCGCCTGCGATGTAATAGCTTTCTATATCGTCGGGTTTTATCTGTGCTATTTCCTCAGAGGTTATACGGTTGCGCCTTGCTTCCCTTATTACCTCGCCTATCTCTTTGCGAACGGCAATAGTGATATATGGCTGTGCCTGCACATCGTCACAGTTCGGGTCACCGAATACAACATTTTCAACATCCAATACCTCCAAGGCGATATCACCCTTAATTGGCACTCTTTTATCGCTGTCGGCATAAAGACCTGTTTCTAAAAGAGGGTCCCAATAGGTGTAGCCTATGCCTGTACCGCTGATATATGCATTACGAAGCAACTGCTCCATCTTGGCGTTAAACTTCACACGCTCGGCAGTAACACGTTGATAATCAGATAAAGCAGAGCATATAACTGTTACCTCTGACGGCGTTACCTCACCGCTTAAAGCATTACCCTCTAAAAGTCCCTGCTTTATTGCTTCGGATTCGGACGACTCACCGCTCGGTATACCGTCTGCAGTGTAGTTTATAGTAATAGGTGCGGCAGAGATTGAGGACATTTTATACTCGCCTATGCGCTTTATAACATTACGGCGCACAAGCGGCTTGTCAGCTCCCACGTTAGCGCCGTGCCATTGGTCGCCTACAAAAAACCTCTCATTCATTCTCGATTGGTCGGCGATACCCCTTTTACCTATGCTGTTTTTAAATTCAGTGCCCTTTATATATTCATCGGCTATCTCCTTAGGACTTAGCTTTATTTTTTCCATTTTTATTACCCTCCATTTTTGTTTTGGGAGTCTTTTTCTCGGTTACTTCCCTGTAGCCTAAACCTATAAGCCTATCACGTTTTCTCTTACTATCGGTGTTTACTATTTCGTTTTCATATTCGCTTACTAACTTATACATTCTTTTTTACCTCCTAAAAAATAAAAGGAACGGACATATAGCCCGTTCCCCGTAGGGTTCGGATAATTCGTCACCCTTTTTATTAGCCCCAAATTGCGTGAATTGTATTGAGATTTGATTTCTTTACGAAAACATCATAATACAGACGATAATTAAATACATAGGCATCTGCATCCTTATTCTGCTCGGGTGTAAAGATGCTCATTCTCTCGGTCTTTTTAACAAGACTTGCCGCCTTTTTAGGCATTACAAGCGCTCTAACGGCCTTTGCACCCTCTACAGGCCTAAATCCGCCCTTTTCATCAGTCTGTTCTGTTAAAAATTCAAAATCGCTCTTCATTCTGTTATCGGGAACTGGAATAATTGCAACACCGTTTAAATAGTTAACCTTTAAATTGATTTCTCCCTGCTTAAAGTCTGAAATCACAAGCTGACGGCTTAACTCTGTGCTTGTCATAAGCTTAGAATAGAGTGTGCTGTCGACAAAAGCTACAAGCTCACTGTCATACCCTGCTTCACCGTATACCGCATTGATCATATCAACCAAATCGGCGTAAGCAGTCGCATCGGCATACTCCTTGGTATTGTTTGCTTTGTAATTTTCTATTTCACCAAATTTGGTAGAAGCCGCAATACCGTAAAGCTTTGAAAGCACATAAGCGTCCATTTCGGGAACTACCTTTGTGCGAACAAACTCACTGAGCACCTGACCTGCAAGATTTGCAACACCTGTTTCATCTAAATCTTCACGGTCAATCTGTAACTGTCTTGCTCTGTCCTTGGTAAGTGTGAATGATGTCTGTTTTACAGTAGTAGCACCCTTTGAGAAGCCTTCGTCACGGTCATAGTTTGTAAGACCTACAAAGTCAATATCGGGTATAATTACCGTCTGTGCACCTACAAACTTTGCACGAAAAGCATTGTCGGCCATAAAACCAACTGCTGATTTCTGTACAAGCATTTTGTCAAGCTCGCCTGTATAAAGCGTAGCTTTTGCTAAATCGTTAATAGCCATAATATTTCTCCTTTAAATAAATATTTTTTCATCGCCAAAGTCCTGCCTTAAATTCTTTGATATCAGTGCTTTCATTATCAACTTCACCGCTCAAAGACCCTGCGGTAGCTTTGGCTGCGGCGGCTTCGCTTTCTTTGGCGGCCGCCATTTTCTTTTCTTCTCTGTGTCGGTGCAAAAGTAACGCTGACATTAAATTTTTTCCGCTTTCTGCTGCTCTTCGTACCTCTGCGGGCAAATTACCGTATTCGGCATACTCGGGAAATTCTCCCTTTAGTGTCAAGAACTCGGAGGCTAACCGCTCGTTTAAACTGTGTTCATTTTTTTCGGCTTCTGCCTTTCTGCTCTCTATTGCCTGTTTGTACTTGTCCGCCTGCTCAATATCGTAGAGCTTCATAAGCCTCTCGACCATTTCACTGTCTTCGCCCAAGCGCTCTGCAAGCCCGCTTTTATAAATCTCTCGCTCACTTGCGATAATGCTGTCAATAAGCTCCTCTGCGCTGGTGCCCTTAATGGCTGCGGCACGGTCTAACTTTTCAGATATTTCACCGTATTTCAGTCCTATCTGCGCGGCATTTACTGCCTCATCACGGGTAAGTGCTTTGTCCTCGTGATTAAACCTGAAGGACAAAAAAGGTGTTGTGTCAGCATCCTGTTCTGCGGCAGGGCTTGCACCATCCCCGTCGCTTCGTGCGGAATCGTCTTCAGCTGCTGTCGGGTCCTGTGGCGCGGTGCCCGATGCACTTTCCAAAGCTTCATCCTGTTGTGTCTCCGGCTCGTTCGGTGTGGCGCCCTCACTTGCCGCGTTCTGGATATTTGTATCTAAATCCATATCAAAAAACTCCTTATATTGCCTTACGGCAAATGAATAATTAATGATGAATAATGAATAATTTCGGTGTCGAGCCTTGCTCGACGGTTATATTAGTCGGCTTTGCTGACACATTAACTCTTCACTTTTCACTATTCACTCTTCACTGCGCCATCAGGCGCCTATTCTTGCTCGTCACCCGTATAACTCATCAGATTATCAAGCGCACGCTTTGCCTGTTTCTGCTTTACTTTTGTTTGCTCGTCCTCGTCAGGCGGTTTCTTTGGTCGGTAAACATTTACCTTCATGCCTATAAAAAAGCCTACACCGCAAAATACGGCGCAAATAAGTACACAAACAAAAAGTAATACAAACATAACGGCAATATTGTGCATAGATAATTCCACCTTTCATACAACAATTCTACCAAAAAAATGCGTGCAGGTTGCGCACAACTTTTAAAAGAAAATAACACCCACTTTCGTGAGTGCTATTCCCATCCTCCGTTTATGTCTTCATACTCAATACCGCTCTGCTTTCTGTATCTTTCCTCGGCGGTTAGCCTCTTTCTTACCTTCGGGTCTTCGGGTCTAAAGAACCGCACATCGTAAAAAGCGTATCGAAGCGCATCCATCAGATGATTGTTGCGGTCTTCAGGCTCGTTAATTCCGTTGTCACTCTTATCCTTACGCCAACAGTAACTCGATAACTCCGCAACGGTATTCTTACACGCAGGATGCACTATGATTTTGTATTCCTGCAATTTCGTGATACCGTTTATAACCGAGTCCTTGCCCTTTATCGACGGCATTATGCGGCTGACACCCATACGCCGTAGGTCATCATTCGACTTCGGCTCTGCCGCATCGGCGCGGATGCGCTCTTTACTGTAACCCTTTTCCCTTATCATTTTGGCTATATCGCTGTTTAGCATTTTTGTTTCGTAATGCTCGTCAAAAATATAAAGCTCTTTGGATATCGGGTTAGCCGCAAAGCATATAAAGGCGGTCGGGTCGTTGGTATAGCCGTAGTCAAGTCCAAAGAAACGGCAGAACTGCCATTCGGCATCATCCTCTGCACCCAAAGTTTTTTCGTCAAAGGCTCTCGTTTCCCAATTTTCAAACACAAGACCTTCGGCAATTCCCCACTCTCCAAGCCCTGCAACGGTGTAACGGCGGTAATTTGTTTCCTTCATCCGCTCAAATACCGCTCGGTCGGTAGCGTCAAGCCACTCGTTGCAATGATAATTTGTTGTACCGCTCCACACCTCGTCAGACTCTTTATCGAAAAATCGGCTTTTAAGCCAATGTGTTTCACTCCAGGGGTTAAAGGTCAAGGTTGTTTGCTTAAATAAATGTTCTGGGATATTACCGCGTGGAATCGATAGGTCAAGCTTATCAAAATCCGCTTCGCTTCCAATTTCAAAAGCCTCCTCTATCCAAACCCAACAAAGGTATCCTTTTGAAACGGTAGTAGAAGCAAGCTTTAAAACATCATCAAAACCTCTGAACAGTATTTTTTGACCTGTAGGCAAATAGGTCATTTCCATAGGGTTTACTGTGTTTTTCCATAAATGCCCGACTCCGAGCTTCTCCTGCGCCCATTTGAGCTGTGCAAAGGTACTGTCGCGGTGCGTATTCATAACCGCTCTGACTACAAGCAAATTACTCTGCGGATATTTCATAAGGCGGTAAATTAGATTAAGCGCAGTTGTAGTACTCTTTTTCGAGCCTTTACCGCCCTTTAAAACCCTGTAACGGTGTGTATCTCGCCAGAATTCGTCATATCCTCCGCCGATAGCAGTCCGAAGGCTTATAATATTACTCATTCGCCTTCCCCCTGTCATTGCAGTTTGTAGGGACCGGCGCCCCCGACGGTCCGCCTAAATCGTCAATAAACGTAACAGCCATCTTTAAGCTGTCACTATCCTCTTCCCCAAGACCCAAAAGGCTCTTTGTAAGCTCCAACGCCCTTAAGGCACCCTTGCTGTCGAATGTGTATTCACCGGTCTCAACCATTTTGTGCTCACTGTAATCCCATTCTTTAACTGGTACAGCCTGCATACAACGGTTATAAACCTCTATTGCTTTTAAAACTGCCCAATTCTCGTCAATATTTAATTCTTTACGCGCGTCCGCCTGCAGTGCGCGTATGTATGCGAGGACCTCCTCTTTTTTCATCAACTTTGTCGCCTGATTTCTCGCACTCTTTTCACTATACCCTGCCGATATAGCCG
>JAZUNC010000166.1:0-3456 GCA_045603945.1 Acutalibacteraceae bacterium
TACACGTTTGGCACAGCCTGAAAGCACTTCCATACTTATAAAATATCCGCCGTGGGGACGGGTCCAGCTGGCAATACCTTTATCGCCGAGAGCCTCGTCAAACTGTTTAAGACAAGCCTCAAACTTAGGTCTTAAAATATCACCGTGCTTTTTCATTTGTGCAAGAAGTGCTTCATAGGTGGGGAACAATCTTGCGTGAGCTAACTGATTTAGCTTGTCGGGACCAATGGTCTGTATTGTCATACGTGCTTTAAGCATTTTAATGTTGGCATCACTGGCAGCTACAGCGGCAATACCTGCACCAGGGTAGGTGATTTTCGAGGTAGAGGTAAACTGAAGCACCATATCCTCGTTGCCGTTTTTCTTACATTCGTCATAAATGTTAAGCAGTTTGTCGGTTTGGTCGTAAAGGTCGTGTATGATGTAGGCATTGTCCCACATAAGTCTAAAATCCTTAGCGGCAGGCTTTAAAGCGGCAATACGGCGTACGGTTTCATCACTGTAGGTGATGCCTAAGGGATTAGAATATTTAGGAACACACCACATACCCTTTACTGCAGGGTCTTTTACAAGCTCTTCAACAGCATCCATATCGGGACCGTTTTCACCGCATTTAACGGTTATCATCTCGATTCCGTAGTACTCACAAATGCCGAAATGACGGTCATAGCCTGGGGCAGGGCAAAGGAACTTTATTTTCCCCTGAGAAAGCCACGGACCTTCGCCGAAGCCTGTAACCATACCCTGTGTGATTGCATCAAACATTAAATTAAGAGAAGCGTTGTTTCCGCAGATGATGTTGTCAGCATCCATTCCGAGAACTTCACCGAAAAGCTTTTTCATTTCAGGGAGACCGTCAAGACCGCCATAGTTTCTGCAGTCTACACCACCCTCGGTCTTAAAGCCTTTGTCAGGTCCTACAAGACCTAAAAGCTGGTCACTTAAATCAAGCTGGTCGGCACCGGGTTTGCCTCTCGACATATCAAGAGAAAGGTTGGCACCCTTTATTTCTTCAAATTCGTGCTTTACAGCAGCGAATTCTACGGCTAATTCTTCTTTAGTCATAGAAAGATAGTTTGACATTAATTTTCCTCCAAAAAATATTATCGCTTTATTATACTACTTTTTGATGCGTATTTCAAGAAAAAAATAGCGGACAAGGGGGACGTTTCTCTTGGCTTTTGGCATCCTTCCTTCGTGTGGCTTTCACCCTTGTTGCTTTATTAAGTATATTAGAGTATATCACAACAAATAGTCCTTATTTTTCTTGACAGACAATAAATATAGTGGTATTATTTGTAGTGGTAAATGTGGGAATATGTTTTTTATAGACTTTGGCGGGTCTGTAAAGGAAAAATTCCTGTGCCCGAGGTAAAACTGCAACCTCGTAAAATAAATGTTGTTTAATATAAAGGAGGTGCATTTCAAATGCCCACAAACCCAATTTTTTATGTAATTATAGGCATCGTCGCTGTAGTTATTGCGGTTGTTTTCTTCCTTGCAGGCTCTGCTCACAGAAAAGCAAAGGCAGAAAAGACCATTGGCTCTGCCGAGACCGAAGCAAAGCGAATTCTTAGCGACGCTATCCAAAATGCCGAAGCCAGAAAGAAAGAATTGCTTATAGAGGCTAAGGACGAGGCACATCAGCTCCGTACCGAGACCGACCGCGACCTTCGCGAGAGAAGAAGTGAGGTTCAGCGTCAGGAACGCCGCTTACAGCAAAAGGAAGAAACCCTTGATAAGAAGATAGATAATCTTGAAATTAAGGAAGAGAATATTGCCAAGCGTGCAAAAGAGGTAGAAGCCAGACTTGAAGAGAGCGAGCAAATCAAACGCAGTCAGCTCGAAATGTTAGAGCGAATTTCAGGCTATTCTAAAGAGCAGGCTAAAGAGTATTTGCTTTCTGTTCTCGACGGTGAGCTTACCCACGCAAAGGCAGTTAAAATTAACGAGTACGAACAACGTACTAAGGAAGAAGCCGACAATATAGCACGCGAAATCTTGTCCCGTGCTATCCAACGTTGTGCTGCCGACCATTCCTCTGAGGTTACTGTATCAGTAGTACCTCTTCCAAACGACGAAATGAAAGGACGCATCATCGGTCGTGAGGGACGCAATATCCGTGCTCTTGAAACCGCAACAGGTGTAGACCTTATCATTGACGACACTCCCGAAGCTATTACCGTCTCCAGCTTTGACCCAATTCGCCGCGAGGTAGCACGTCTTGCCCTTGAAAAGCTTATTACCGACGGACGTATTCATCCCGCCCGTATTGAAGAAATGGTTAACAAGGCTCAGGCAGATGTGAACAATACTATAAAGCGTGAAGGCGAGCGTGCAATGCTTGAAGCAGGCATACATAACCTTCACCCCGAAATCGTTAAGCTCCTCGGTAAGCTTTACTATCGTACAAGCTACGGTCAGAATGTTCTCAACCATGCTCTTGAGGTTTGCCACCTTTCAGGCATAATCGCAGCAGAGCTTGGCGAGAACGTTACCCTTGCAAAGCGTGCAGGACTTCTTCACGATATTGGTAAGGCAATCGACCACGAGCAGGAGGGTACACACATTCAGCTTGGTGTTGAGGTTGCTAAAAAACACAAGGAAAATGAGGCTGTAATTCACGCTATTCACGCACACCATGGCGATGTAGAGGCAAAAACGGTTATTGCTTGTATCGTTCAGGCAGCCGATGCTATTTCTGCAGCCCGTCCCGGTGCACGCCGTGAGAATATCGAAAGCTATATTAAGCGTCTTGAAAAACTTGAGGAAATCGCCAATTCCTTCAGCGGCGTAGAAAACTCTTTCGCTATTCAGGCAGGCAGAGAAGTTCGTATCGTGGTTAAGCCCGAGGTTATCAGCGACGACCAGATGGTTATCATAGCTCGCGATATAGCAAATAAGATAGAAAACGAGCTCGACTATCCAGGACAGATAAAGGTAAATGTCATTCGCGAAAACAGAGCTGTAGATTACGCAAAATAATAAAAATTCCAAAGCCGAGAGGGAAACCTCTCGGCTGCTTTCATAAAATGGTGGATTTTTTAAAAATAATGTGTTAAAATATTTCGTTAGAAAACCAATGTTAAGGTGATAATTTTTTTATGAGAATGAGAAAAAAGAAACACGCGGCAGATAGGCTTGAAGCCTGTAAAGATATTATACTGCCTCTTGCCGAGCACGAAGCCGATTACCGTAAAGCAGAAGAAAATCCCGCCTATTATAATGTAAGTGAAATTTTTGGTAATAATAACCCTCTGCATTTAGAGATTGGCTGTGGTAAAGGTCAGTTTATATGCGAGCTTGCAAAACGCAACCCCGATATTAATTATATCGCTATTGAGGTGTGCGACGATGTCGCTGTCCTTGCCTGCGAGGGCGTAAAGAGGGCAGGGCTAAAAAATGTTCGGTTTATGATTACAGGGGCGGAATATATTTTAAAATATTTTAAAAAAG